>JAJRXB010000212.1 GCA_024276515.1 Chloroflexota bacterium | reverse complement strand
TATCGTCGTCAGAGGGGCCACACGCCGACTGCGAGAAGCCGGTTTCTCCCGGGTCGTGCGCCGGCCCGAAGCCTTTGGAGTGGTTGCCTACAAGGAATCGCCCCCGGGATAGGGATTCCGGGGCTACGAGATGGCGATGAGCACCCCGCAGCGCCGGAATCCCTATTCCGGCGCGGGCAAAAAATACAGCCTTTCAACAGGTAATTGGTATAAGTCACACAGCCCCCTCTCGAAACCTTCGCAAGGCTATCCTGCTGAACGCTTACGTCTTGAGGACTTCGGAAGTCTGGTTCACGGTTGCCCCGGAGGGTTACAAAAAAGTGGAGGCCGCTCCATCGCAGCCTCCGGTGACAAAATATAATCAGGTCGTGCCGCAAAAATGTTGAATAACCCGGATAAAGGGTGCGGTCCGCCGACCCCAATAACAAACAAAAACGCAAGCCGGTCTACAGCAATCACAAAACCAGTGTCGCCAGGCTGATGAACCCGGCCGCCATGGCCACATAGGCGCTTATGCACAAGACGATGCACAAACCAAAAACGGCGCGCTTAACGGGTGTGGGCCAGGCATACATCGGTGGCAGCGACAAAGCCGCCATCCGAACCATCGGCATTCTGATGAACGTCGGGCGTTGCATCGCACTTCCCTCCTCCGACGCTCGCCTGCCAGACCAGCGCCGGCTACCAGAATGGTCCCTGAACCAAGTGACCGGCACTTTTGTCGCCATTTCTAGCGTCATTATGGCAAAAAAGAACCTTTCTTGCAGATGTTCAAGTGCCGGTCACTTGGTTGTGGCTTAAAAGGGAACAATTCTAGCGAGTAAATCGTTCATAATTCTCTGCCCTTATCATATCATAAAAATCGTCAAGCCGAAGTAAATTTAACGTAAAAATCGTGGAGGTTCCTCAATGCGCAGCGACATGATCAAGAAAGGCTTTGAGCGCGCGCCGCACCGCAGCCTGCTCAAAGCCACCGGCGTTACCGACGAGGACATGGGCAAGCCCTTCATCGCCATCGCCAACAGCTACGTGGACATCATCCCCGGCCACGTCCACCTGAACGACCTGGGCGAAGTCGTGCGCCAGGCGGTGCGGGAGGCGGGGGGCGTGCCCTTCATGTTCAACACCATCGGCGTGGACGACGGCATCGCCATGGGGCACGTCGGCATGAAATACAGCCTGCCCAGCCGCGAGCTCATCGCCGACAGCGTGGAGACGATGGTCAAGGCCCACTGGTTCGACGGGCTGATCTGCATCCCCAACTGCGACAAAATTGTGCCCGGCATGCTGATGGCTGCCGTGCGCTGCAACGTCCCGACCATCTTCGTCAGCGGCGGGCCGATGGCCGCCGGCCACACGCCCGACGGCCAAACGGTGGATTTGATCAGCGTCTTTCAAGGAGTGGGCGCCTACAAGGCGGGGAGCATTTCGGAGGAGCAACTCAAGGTGCTGGAGGACTACGGCTGCCCGACGTGCGGGTCGTGTTCGGGGCTGTTCACCGCCAACAGCATGAACTGTCTGTGCGAGGCGCTGGGGATGGCTCTGCCCGGCAACGGGACCATCCTGGCCACCGACCCCCGCCGCGAGGACCTGGCCCGCGCTGCCGCCCGCCAGTTGATGACGCTCGTCGAAATGGACCTGAAACCGCTGGACGTCATCACGAGTGAGGCGATTGACAACGCCTTCGCCCTGGACATGGCGATGGGCGGCAGCACCAACACCGTGTTGCACACCATCGCCCTGGCCCGCGAGGCCGGCGTCGACTATCCGCTGGCGCGGCTCAACCAGGTCAGCGCCCGCGTGCCCAACCTGTGCAAGGTCAGTCCCTCGTCGCCCTATCACATGGAAGACGTGGACCGGGCGGGCGGGGTCAGCGCCATCTTGTGGGAACTGAGCAAAAAACCGGAGACGCTACACCTGGACCAGATGACCGTCACCGGCAAAACCCTGGGCGAGAACATCGCCGGCTGCGACAGCCGGGACACCGACTGCATCCGCACCCTCGATAATCCCTACAGCGAAACGGGGGGTCTGACGATCCTGTTCGGCAACCTGGCCCCGGAGGGGGCGGTGGTCAAGGCGGCCGGGGTGCTGCCGGAGATGATGCGCCATCGCGGGCCGGCTCGCGTGTACGAAAGCCACGACGAAGCCAACGCCGGCATCCTCGGCGGAGAGGTACAGCCTGGGGAGGTGGTCGTCATTCGCAACGAGGGGCCGAAGGGCGGACCCGGCATGCAGGAGATGCTGGCTCCCACCAGCAACATCACCGGCATGGGGCTGGAGTCATCGGTGGCGCTCGTCACCGACGGACGCTTCTCCGGCGGCACGCGCGGAGCATGCATCGGTCACGTCAGTCCCGAAGCGGCCGAGGGAGGTCCCATCGCCCTGCTGCAAACCGGCGACGTCATCGAAATAGACATTCCGGCCGCCACGCTCAACGTGGACCTGTCCGAAGCCGAGCTGGCCCGTCGCCGGGCGGCGTGGCAACCCCGGCGAGACGCTCATCTCACCGGCTGGCTGGCCCGCTACGCCAAAATGGCCACCAGCGCCAGCAGGGGAGCGGTGTTGGAGGTTGGAGATTAGCCGCAGGGTAGTGGTAGAGAAGTAAGTGATATGTCATTGCGAGGGAGTGAAACGGACGAAGCAATCTCCATATTGCAGGCCGGAGATTGCGTCGCTTCGCTCGCAATGACATCCCCCCGTCACTTACAGTTTAACCACCACCGCCGCAGATGGTGGGTAGGAAACCCGTCCTACTGCTTCAGGAGCCAGGCACTCACAAAAGTGCCTGGCTCCTGAGTAGTATTGGGCCTGCTCTTGCCCGTGCCCCCCGGGTGCGGGCGCGGGGAGAAGGGGGCAGCATGGCCTCGGGCTGCTCTTCCATCAGGGCCTCTGGGTCGTGGATGACGGAGAAGGTCGTGGGCTCGGTCTCGGTTTTGTTGCCGGCGACGTCGTAGGCGATGATCTTGAGGGTGTGCGTTTCGGTGTAGCCGACGCCGGGAGTGATGCTGGTCGTGTTGGAGATGATGGTCAGGCCGCCGGAGTAGACCTGCACGTATTGAAGGGTTTCGGTGGGCACCTCGGGGTTGGGCACTGTGATGACCTGGGTGAGGGTGACGACCTGCTGACTGGTGGTGCCGTCGGGGTTGGTCAACGTTTTGGTTTGGGTGACGACGGTCCCTGATATGGGGATGGTGTCGGACATCACGATGGTCCAACGGGTGCTGTAGGGCGCTACCGTCGTTTCGTCGATTTTGCGACCGTCCAGCCAAAACTCCACCCGGTCCATCGAAACGTTGTCCACCGCCTCCACCTGCATGTTGACCCACTCGTCGGCTTCCATTTTATACACTTTGCCATCCGGCGGGTTGAGAAGGGTCACCTCCGGGGGCGTGTTGTCCACCGTCACCTGCACGGTGGCTTGCTGGAAGGTCTGGTCGTTGCGGACGACGGTCAGTTGCAGGGTGTAGAGTCCTTCGGGCACGTTGGCGGTGTCCCAAAATTCCAGCGGACCGCGATCCACCTGGCTGGTATGGTCGCCGCCGAGCTGAGTCCACTCGGTGGGGTTGAGGCCCTGGCCGAACGCCAGGCGGTAAAGGGCAAAATTGTCTATCATCGCGCTGCCGGTGATGACGACGCCCCCGCTGACGTACTGGTAGGGGGTGGGGTTCATAATGGCGACCGGGCCGCCGGCGACCGGTGAGCCGTAGGCGTCGTCGTATTCGGTGGGGGGTTGGGGGATGTCGTTGTCGCGCGCCCAGTCGGCCGCTTCGGGGGGGTAGATTTCGTAGACGCGCTCTTCCACCAATTCCGGCGGTGTGTAGACGGTAGCCAGTTTTCCGTTTTCCCGGTTGATGCGAAAGACGCGGTGCACGTTGTCTTTGATTTTGGGCTCGGAGCCTTCCAGGAACATCTCGGTGACGGTCGCCGGGCTGTGCTCGGTAGGGAGCAGCCCCGACACGGCATCCACCCGCACGTCCACCAGGCCGGGGGGACGCAGATACCACTCGGCCGGCTTGTCGCGCAGGTAATAGGCCATCACCTCGTGCCAGATGGGGGCTGCGCCCGACAGGCCGGTCACGTCCTTCATCGGCTCGTTGTCGTTGTTGCCCACCCACACGGCCACGGCGATTTGGGGGGTAAAGCCGATGGTCCAGTTGTCTTTGAAGTTGTTGGTGGTGCCGGTCTTGGCGGCCACACGGCGATCCTCGAAGTACAGGGCGCTGTTGCGGCCAAAGGCCGGGGCGCGGGCGTCGTTGTCCGACAGGATGTCGGCCATCAGGTAGGCCAGGGCCGGGTCGAGTATCTGCTGTGTTTCAGGCTCCGAGTATTGCCACAGGATGTTCCCCGCTGGATCTTCCACCCGCAAAATGGCTACCGGGTCGAGGGTGCGGTGACCGGGGCGCTGTCGCTCCGGCGGCACCGGCTGACCGGCCATCACGCCCATGTTGGCAAAAACACTGTAGGCATAGGCCATGTCGAGGGGCTTCACCTCGCCGCCGCCCAGGGTGAGGGCCAGGCCGTAAAAGTCGCCGTTGAGGGTGGTGATGCCCATCCGGTGGGCGGTGTTGATGACGTTGCGCACGCCGGCCTGCTGCAAGGTCCACACAGCCGGGATGTTGTAGCTGCGGGCCAGGGCGATCCGCAGCCGGACCGGGCCGTGATATTTGCGGTCGTAGTTCTCGGGCACGTAGGGCGGGTTGGGCGGGTCGGGGAAGGAGCGACGCACGTCCATCACCATCGTCGCCGGGGTGAGTGTCTTCTGGGCAAAGGCGGTGACGTAGGTGAACGGTTTGAACGATGACCCCGGCTGGCGGCCCGGATCGGCCACGCACACGTTGACGTTGCCGTCAATCTCCTCGTTCCAATAATCAATGCTGCCAACCATGGCCAATATCTCGCCCGTCTTGGGTCGGATTGCAACCACGCAAGCGTTGGAAGCGTTGTGTCCCTCTTCCATCAACTTGGCGATTTGCTGGCGGGCGATGCGCTCGGCCTCGTTGTTGAGGTCCAGGTCGAGGGTGGTGTAGACTTTGAGTCCCCCCCGGTAAACCAGGTCAGGGCCAAACATCTCTTCCAGTTGCTTGCGGACGTAAATCGAAAAGTGCGGGGCGATGATGTCGAAGCGTTCCTGCACGGGCTTGATTTCCAGCGGCTCGGCAAAGGCGGCGTCGGCTTCGGCCTGGGTGATGTAGCCGGTGCGGACCATGGAGTCCAGGGCCAGTTTCTGTCGCTGTTTGGCCTCGTCGGGCCGGTCGATGGGGTTGAGCAACGGGAACTGGGGAATGGGAGCCAGCATCGCGCACTCGGCCAGGGTCAGGTCGTCCACCTGTTTCTGAAAGTAAACCTGGGCGGCGGCCTGGATGCCGTAGGCCAGGTTGCCGTAGTGGTTGGTGTTGAGATACCACTCCAGGATTTGAGGCTTTTCGTAGCGGCGGGTGATCTCCACCGCCATGATGACCTCTTTGATCTTGCGCGAATAGGATCGCTGGATGCGCTCTTCGGGGTCGATGATGATGTTTTTGACCAACTGCTGGGTGATGGAGCTGCCCCCCTGGATGGGACCGCCCTGCAGGTTTTGCCAAAAGGCGCGGGCGATGCCTTCCGGGTCGAAGCCGGGGTTTTCCCAAAAACTCTTGTCCTCCAGCGCCACGGTGACGTCGATGCAATGTTGGGGTATCCGGTCGAGAGTCACGTACTCCCGATCGCCCAGGCGCGGGTCGAAGACCTCGTACAGGAGGACTTTGCCCGTTCGGTCGTAAATCTTGGTCGTCTCAAAATCTTCCTGCTCGGTCTCGATGGCGCGTGGGTCGGGCAGGTCTTTGGCGTAGTAGGAATAGACGCCAAAGGCCGTGCGCAGGGCCGCCAGCGCGACGCTGGCATTGAAGAGCAAGACCAACACAATCAACGCGGCTACGGCTCGCAACAGCCACATCCACATGCTGGGACGATGGCTATGCCGGCGCGCCCGCCGCCGCCGGGTGAGAATCACTTTTCGACGTGCGTTCATCACGTTTACCTGTCGAGCTAAAAATCAGGGACAGGGGCGCAGCGCGCTGCGCCCCTTTATGCCTGAGCATGGTAGCAGAAAGGGTGTGAACGAGCAAGTTGGGGCGACTAGACCACGATTTCAAAAGTTTTTCCTATAGGTACCCTCCGGGGAAGGGTAAAGCCTGACCACGCCATCTTGCTCGCAGCGGGTCTGTGACCCGCGTGTTTAGCGAACCGGAGCCGTCGGGTCACAGACCCGACGGGAGCAAGGACGTTTTGAACACGCCCCATTCATTCCTGAGCATGGTAGCAGAAAGGGTGTGAACGGGCAAGTTGGAGCCCAGCGGGGGCAAGGTGTGCCTTGCCCCCGCTGGGGCGCGCCGAATCAAAGCGGCAAGATTGCAAAACCGGCCACGGCGGAGTATAATCGTACCGGGTCAGCGCCCATTTACAATGAAGTGAGGGGGAACGCTGACATTTTGTTTTGACTTTCGAGCAACGGAAGATAAGGAGGAACGTGTGAAGCTACACGAATATCAGTCAAAGCGAATTTTCGCTCGCTATGGCGTGCCCATCCCCGAAGGCGACGTGGCATCGACCGCGACCGAGGCGCGCCAGATTGCGCAACGATTGGGAGGGCCGGTGGTGGTCAAATCCCAGGTATTGGTCGGCGGGCGCGGCAAGGCCGGCGGCATCAAAGTGGCCAAAGATGCGGACGAAGCCGAAGCGCTGGCCGACCAGATTCTAGGTATGAGCATCAAAGGTCTCACCGTGGATAAGGTGCTCATCGATCAGGCCGCCGACATCCGGGAAGAAATCTACCTGGGGATCACCATCGACCGGGCACAGCGCAAGCCGGTGATGATGGCCTCATCCGAAGGGGGCGTCGAGATCGAAGAAGTGGCCAGGGCCACGCCGGAGAAGATCTTCAAACTGGCCATCGACCCGGCGATGGGGTTGATGGACTACCAGGCCCGGAATCTGGCCTTTGACCTGGGTCTGCGGCGGGCTTTCATCCGCCAATTCACCACCATCGCCCGGGGCCTGTATCGCGCTTTTGTAGAAAGTGACGCCAGCCTGGCCGAGATCAACCCGTTGGTGATCACCGGCGACGACAAGCTGCTGGCAGTGGATGGCAAAATCGTCCTCGACGACAACGCTCTCTTCCGCCACAAAGACCTGGCCGAATTGCGCGACGTCCAGGAAGAGGCAGAGGCCGAGCGGCAGGCCCGCCAGGCCGGACTCTCCTACGTCAAGCTCGACGGCGAGATTGGCTGCATGGTCAATGGCGCCGGCCTGGCTATGGCGACGATGGACATCATCAAGCTTTACGGGGCCGAACCGGCCAACTTTCTGGACATCGGCGGCGGGGCCAAAGCCGACAAAGTGGCGACCGCCCTGCGCATCATCCTGTCGGACCCCAACGTGAAGGCCGTGCTCTTCAACATTTTTGGTGGCATCACACGCTGCGATGAGGTAGCACGGGGCATTCTAGAAGCGTTGGAGGAGGTGCAAACCGAGGTGCCGATGGTCGCCCGGCTGGTCGGCACGAACGAAGTGGAAGGCCGCCAGATATTGGCCGACGCTCACATGGCAACGGCGGCGTCGCTGGCCGAAGCCGCCGAAAGGGCCGTGGCCATGGCCCGGGGTCATTAGTCTTTGAGGGCAGAAGGAGACATTATCTATGAGTATTCTAGTGGGCAAAGATACCCGACTGGTGGTGCAGGGCATCACCGGTCGCGAAGGAGCATTTCACACCCAGCAAATGATCGACTACGGCACCCAGGTGGTGGCCGGCGTCACCCCCGGCAAGGGGGGTGAGTGGGTCCACGGCGTGCCTGTTTTCGACACGGTCAAGGAAGCAGTCAACGCCACCGGCGCCAACACCTCCATCATCTACGTGCCGGCCCCTTTCGCCCCCGACGCGATCATGGAAGCAGCCGACGCCGGCATCGAGCTAATCGTCTGCATCACCGAGGGTATTCCGGTGCTGGATATGGTGCGAGTGCGTTATTTTCTGGACCAAACCGGTGCGCGCCTGATCGGCCCCAATTGCCCGGGAGTCATCACGCCGGGTGAGGCCAAAGTCGGCATTATGCCGGGACACATTCACATCCCCGGCTCGGTGGGACTGGTCTCGCGCAGCGGCACCCTCACCTACGAAGTGGTGCAAACCCTCACCGACCGGGGGTTGGGCCAGTCTACTGCCGTTGGCATCGGGGGCGACCCGATCATCGGCACCAACTTCATAGACGTGCTACGCCTCTTTGAGTCGGACCCGATGACCGACCACGTCGTCCTCATCGGTGAAATCGGCGGCAGCGACGAGGAACGAGCCGCGCAGTTCATCGCCACCGAGATGAGCAAACCGGTCACTGCTTTCATCGCCGGCCGCACTGCTCCGCCGGGCAAGCGTATGGGGCACGCGGGGGCCATCATCGAAGGGGGCGAAGGGACCGCTCAGGAGAAGGTTGCCGCTTTCGAGGCGGTTGGCGTCAGGGTTGCCCGCCAGCCGGCCGAGGTGGCCGAACTGGTCGCCGAACGGATGTCCGGCTGAGTGCTGGGCGAATCGGCGAGTCAGCGATTCTCTACCGATTCGCTGACTCGCCGATTCGCTGATTCGTCTGGGACAACCGCCGCCCAAGCCCCAATGCCAGCGCCCGCCGGTAGACCTCGGGCAGAATGGCAGCGTACTCCCCCCAGATGCCCAATGCAATATAAACGATGATCTCGTCGGGCGATTCCCGACCCGCTTTCCGTCCCGCTACGATGTCCGGCCACTCGGCGTGGATGTCCTCAAAGCTCAACCGCCCCTCCCGGACCAGCGTCTTCAATTCGGGGATGCGGGGGCTGACGTAATGCCAGTTGTCCACCACCACCTTGTCCACCCCGGTGATGACGTCCGTCGCCACCTCCTGGTACGAGCCCAGTCGGGCCACAAAGGTTCCGGGCCGAAGCCAGGCTCGTTCCACCAAAGGCTGATCGCCGGTAGTCACGGTGACGACGACGTCGGCCCAGCGCACGGCTCGCTCTCGCTCCTCCAGCGAGACAGGCTCCACCGGGAACCCCAGTTCCCGCCACATCTCCACCGCGAACCGCTTCGCTGCCTGGGGTAGGATGTCCAGCACGTAGGCACGACGCAGGCGGAAGCGACAGGTCAGCGCGCGCAGGTGCATCCGGCCCAGCATTCCCGCCCCGAAAATGGTCACGATTTCCGAGTCGGGGCAGGCCAGGGAAGCAGCCGCCACCGTGGTCGAGGCTCCGGTCTTCAAACCTGTCACCCAACCGGCCTCCATCAGGCAAACCGGCAGCCCCGTCTCCGCATCGAACAGGAGCACCACCGACGAGGTGGTGGGACAGCCAAATCGCTCCGGGTTGCCGGGGAAGAAGCTGAAAGTCTTCACAAAAGCCAGATCCTCCCCGGCGAGGTGGCCAGAAAAAGGCTTGATGAAGCCGGCATCGCCGACGGGCATATAGAATTTGTCCCCCGCCACCTGTCCGGCTGCATCGGCCCGGATGCCCTTCTCGGCCAGGTCCACCGCCTCCGCCACGGTCAGCGTTTGCTGGACATCAGATTCGGTGAGATAGAGGATGGAGTCGGGCACAGGCATATGCTCTTCTCCGCGCTACGGTCCCCAGGAGAGCATCCGCTCGTCTACGTTGTTGAATTGGAAGCTGATTCCCGCCAGCGTGCCGGGGGCGAACATGGGCCGCTGGTTGCTCCCATCGGCAGACATCACCCAGATTTCCCACTGCCCACTGCGGTCGGAAAGGAAGGCGATCTGGGAGCCGTCGGGCGACCAGGTGGGCGAGACGTTGTTCCAGGGCGGGTCTTGCAGCAGAGGGCTTTTGGTCAGGCGCGCGCGCCCGCTGCCGTCGGCAGACATCACGTGAATCTCCCAGTGGTCGTGCTGCTTGTAAGCGACGGCCACCCGCCCCCCATCGGGGGAGAAGGCCGGCGTGTGATCGCGCACGTCGTCGGTGAAGGAGCTTTTGGTGTTTTGATTCACGTCGAGCTGCACCAGCCCGTAGTCGCCGTCGAACACGATGCGCCAGTCGTTGCGCGGGTCCCAGGCCGGAGCGAAGCTGTGATCGTCACTGGCCAGGTCCACGTATTCACCCGTCGTCACGTCCACCATCCGAATCGTCCAGAAGGGGTTGGGGGGCAGCTTGAAGCACATCTCAAAGCCGTCGAGGCCGAATTTAATCTCGATGTCGTAAGCGTCGTGAGGTGGAATGGGCGGGTTGTCGGGATCGGTGAAGTCAATGCAACGACGGATGGGCTCCAGCCAGCCGCCCCGTTGCATGTTGAAGGCGATGCGCGAGCCGTCGGGCGACCAGGTGGGAGACTTGGGTTGCTTCGCCGACAAGATTTGACGCTCGCCGCTGCCATCCACGTTGACGACGTACAGGCCCTCGTCCAGTCCCCAGCGGGTGAAAGCTACCTGCCGGCCATCAGGCGACAGAGCCGGGTCAATGCCGTCGCCGACCAGATGGCGCAATCCGGTGCCATCGGCGTTGATCACGTAGATGTCGCCGCCGCTGGTCGTCATGAACACCAGTTTACCCTGACCTGCCCCGCCCGTCACCGGCTCCGGCGGCGGGGGGACTTCGACAATCGCTACCCCGTCCAGCGACCCCAGCACGCGGGTGTAGGCCGGTTTGCCGGAGATCCAGCCGAGTTCGCCCTCGTCGGTGAGCACCTGCAACCAGTCACGGGTCGGGTTGGTGCCGACGATCTCAAACACGTCACCGGCCAGCGCGCCGCCGATAACAGGATAGTCCACGCCTGGCCCGCTTCGGACGTTGAGGGCAGCGACGATCACCTCACCCTGTGGATGCTCTGTCACCTGAGGGGTGGCCGGGGCCTCGGTGGGGGTGAGGGTTGGGGTTGGGGTGGGCGTTGACGAAGATGGGACTTCGGTGGGAGTCGGTGTGGGGGTCGGGGTGGGAGGGCGTGGCGTAGGGATAGCGGTGGGTGCAGCCTCCACCGCCTGGGCCTGGCTCTGGTCCTGGCCAGAACTTTGCAGTGGCACGATGGTCGGCGTGGGAGTTCCGCTGCCGGGGGCACAGGCTGCCAGCACCAGCAGGGTCAGTGAAATCGCCATTGTCAAGAGTCTCGTCTTCATCTCCCCAATCTCCAATCTTCAGACCTGGCCCGGTGCCGGGCACCTGAGCAGGTACAATCTTCGCAAGGGTTTCTCATCGTAAGCGTTCGGCAGGGCCAAAGCGACTGAAGTCGCCACTACACCCCCGTATCCTGGGGTTCTGCCAGACGCCCGTCATCTATTCGTACCGCAGCGCGTCAATCGGGCTGAGGCGAGCGGCACGGGTAGCCGGATAGATGCCAAAGAAAAGTCCCACCGCCACCGAGAAGCTGGTGGCCAGCAACACGGCGCTCGCGGTGACCACCGTCTTCAGGTCGGCCAGGTTGGCCAGCAAGGCAGAGGCCACGTAACCCAAACCGATACCCACGAAGCCGCCGATCAAAGACAACACCACCGCTTCGATCAAGAATTGAAACAGGATGTCGCGCCGCTTGGCTCCAACCGCCTTGCGAATGCCGATTTCGCGGGTGCGTTCGGTGACGGAGACCAGCATAATGTTCATAATACCGATGCCACCCACCAGCAGCGAAATGCCGGCAATGGCCCCCAGAACGATGGTGAAAACGGCGGTGAAATCGCCGAAGACCTGAATCAGGTCGGCCTGGCTGATGACGGTAAAATCGTCGTCGTCTCTAAAGCTGATGCGATGACGATCACGCAGCACTTCGGTGATGCGGTCGGCGACGGCGTCCATCTTGTCCTGGGTGACGACCTGCACGTAGATGACCGAGATGACCAGTTCGCCCCGCACCGTGCCGGCGTTGAAAAGGCGCGTTTGAGCCGTGCTGATGGGGATCATCACCACGTTGTCCTGATCGCCAAAGCTGCCGCCCCCTTTTTTCTCCAGCACACCGACAACCTTGAACGGCACGTCGTTCAGCTTGATGGTCTGGCCGATGGGGTATTCATCCTCGTCGAAAAGTTCTTTGGCCACCGTATCGCCCAGCACGACCACCCTTGAGCGCCCGTTGACGTGCTCCTGGGCGATGAACTCTCCCAGCACCGGGTTGAAGTTGCGCACGCTTTGAAACTCGGGCGTCACGCCGCGGATGGTGGTGAACATGTCTCGTTTGCCCCGCGCCACCACGCCCGAACGCTCGTATTCAGGAGCCACGGCCACCACGTCGGGGACGAGGAAGGGGTCGGCCAGGGCTTCGGCGTCCCCTATCGTGAGGGGTTGCGCGCGCTGACGAGCGACCTGGGCCTCCTCGTGGCTGCCCCCCTCAAGCTGACCGGGGATGACGAACAGCAAGTTGGTTCCCAAGCCCTCGAATTGCTCGGTGATGTATTGCTCAAATCCATGCCCCACCGACAGCAAGGCGATGACTGCCGCCACCCCGATGATGATGCCCAGCATGGTGAGAATGGAGCGCATCTTGTTGGCGGCCAGTCCACGCAGGGCAATGCGAACGCTTTCCCAGAGTTGCATTAAAAGTACCCACTTATCTTTTGGGTGTGTTTCATCTCAGTTGGAGTGCGGAATTTATTCCGTTTTTTGGGCTGTTGGCAGAATGAATTCTGCACTCCAGCCTGTCACCTCAACTCATTTGAAACACACCCTTATCTTTTGAGTCTGGCTAAAATCTGTGGAAGGTAGTAGCGACTTCAGTCGCCAGGAAAACGACTGAAGTCGTCACTACCCATAAATTTTAGCTACACCCTTATCTTTTCGCTCATAGGGACGTGGCGGCGTCGTGGTTGACAATATCGTGCACGCGAACGCCATACGCCCGTTCGCCGGCCCGGCGCATCGTGCGTACCGGCCGGTCGTCCACGATGCGACCATCGGCGATGCGCACGATGCGCCGCGTGTGCTGCGCGATTTCGGGCTCGTGGGTCACGAAAACGATGGTGATGCCCCGTTCCTCGTTCAAACGCTGGAAAATGGCCATAATCTCGGCGCCCGACCGGGAGTCGAGGTTGCCGGTCGGCTCGTCGGCCAGGATGATGGCGGGGTCGTTGATGAGGGCCCGGGCGATGGCCACCCGTTGCTGCTGTCCACCCGACAGTTCGTTCGGGCGATGGTGCAGGCGGTCGCCCAGCCCCACCGACTCCAGGGCTGCAATCGCCCGCTCACGACGCTCTCGCCCACTCACGCCGCTGTAAATAAGGGGCAACTCCACGTTGCTCAAGGCCGTGGTGCGGGGCAGCAGGTTGAAGGTTTGAAACACGAACCCGATTTTTCTGCCCCGGATTTCGGCCAGTTGATTATCGTCCAACTGGTCAACCTCTACCCCTTCCAGATAATACTCGCCGGAGGTCGGCTGATCCAGGCAGCCCAAAATATTCATCATGGTAGATTTACCAGAACCAGAAGGCCCCATAATCGCCACCAGTTCTCCCCGGCTAATCTGGAGGGATGCGCCACGCAAGGCGTGCACCTGCACGTCGCCCATCTGATAGATTTTGACCAGGTCTCTGGCGTCGATGATTACGTTGTTGTGACTCACCCGTTAGCCTCCCTGGATGACCTGCTGAAGCTGCTCCCGCCGGGAGCGGCCTCTGATGACAATCTGGTCTCCCTCGTCCAACCCGGCCAACACCTGGCTCATGGTTTCGTTGCGCAGGCCCAGTTCAATTTCTACGCGGACCGGGTTGCCTTGCTCATCCACCTTTTCGACGTAGGCCACCGGCTTGCCACTTCCCCGGTCGATGCTGACTGCCCGGTTGGGGACCACCACCACGTTTTCCAACCGGTCGGTTTCGATTGTGGCATCGGCGGTCAGACCGGGCAGCAAACGAGAGTCGTCACTGTCGAGGGCGATGGTCACTTCGTAGGCCACGATGCCGCTCGACGTGCCCCGGATCGGCCCCGGCGAGATGTCGGCCACGTGGCCTGCAAATTCTTCGTCGGGGATGGCATCAATTGTGATCACCACGCTCTGACCGAGTGCCACGCGGCTGATGTCAATCTCGTCCACTTCCACGTTGATGTGATAGACCGACATATCGGCGAGGACGACGGCCGCCAACCCCGGCGGGCGCTCGCCCCGCTTGACGTTGATCTCTGTCACCACACCATCGATGGGGGCAACCAACGAGGCTTTGGCCAGGTTGAGTTCTGCCTGCTCCAGACCGGTCTGGGCCACGTCTACTGCGGCCTGGGCGGCGGCGACGTCGGCCTCTGTGGGACCCTCGAGCAGCCGGGCCAGGTTGGCCTGGGCCTGGGCCAGTTGCGAGCGAGCGGCGGCGACGTCGGCCTCTGTGGGGCCCTCGAGCAGCTTGGCCAGGCTGGCCTGGGCCTGGGCCAGTTGCGAGCGAGCGGCAGCAACGTCGGCCTCTGTGGGACCTTGCACTGCCAGGTTGTAGCTGGCCAGGGCTGCTTCGTAATCTATTGTGGCCTGCTCCAGTTGGGCCGCCTGGGGCATGGCGCCCACCTCGCCCAGGTAGGCCACCTGGTCGTAGGCCCACTGTGCCTGCTTGAGAGCGATTTCGGCACGACGCAGGTTGGCGGCGGCGGCGGTGATCTCGTCCTGGCTGGGGCCGGCCAGCACCCGGTCCAGGTTGGCCTGGGCACTCTCTACCGCCGCCCGCGCCGAGGCGACGTCTTCCTGGCTGGGGCCGGCCAGCACCCGGTCCAGGTTGGCCTGGGCGCTCGCCACCGCCGCCTGGGCCGAGGCCACCTCTTCGGCCAGCGCCGGCCGGTAGAGTTGCTCCAACTGCGCCTGGGCCCGGGCCAGGTCGGCACGGGCGCGTTTCACCGCCAATTCCAGTTCATCGGTTTCCAACCGGGCCAGCACTGTTCCCGCCGTCACGCGCTGACCGCGCTCTACCAACACCTCGGCCACCACGCCAGTGGTCTCAAAGTTCACCTGCACCTCGGCCTCAGGCTCGATGCGGCCGGTGGCGTTGATGGTCGCCAAGATTGTATCACGTCGTATCTGAACCACTTCAACGTCGGGATCCTCGACGATGCTGTAGGGTTTGGGGACCAAAAATTGATAGCCGGCCACACTCACACCGACGACCACGGCGAGAATCAGCACAATGAAAACAGCGCGTTTCATGCAAATATCTCCTGACTCCACTGAAAAAAGTCAGCGGATTTAGCGGATGGAGCGGAACGTTATGGATTTTTCGGCTACAATCTGCTCAATCCGCCTGCGGCACTGCCGCTAGTGAAGCCCCACAAGCTGAGAATATGTTATGGCTTTCTCGACTACAATCTGCTCAATCCGCTGACAATTCCTAAGAATTGGATGCCTGTTCGACACACCACCGGCCTTTTTTCAGGGGAGCCATCTCCTGGTGGTCTCCCCGTTAAGCGTTGATGATGTTTGGGAGCGCGAGAGCTTGCCCTCTCCCTCCCCCAGCTCCCTCCCTCTCCCAATTTGGGAGAGGGAGGGGGTGCAGGCGGGGGTGGGTGAGGGTTTTGCCTCCTCTCGCCGCCAACACGCAAGAGGGAGACTACCCATCTCCTTCAATCCGCAAATCAGCGAATCGAACCCGTTGATTTGGTGATGTGCCGATAAACAACCTAATACTGCAACCGTAGGTGCTCCAGGTGACAGTCACCTTCTGCCCCCTCAAAAGGGGAAGTGCGGTTGTAGTACTAACCGCCGGCGGCTCCTCCGAACAGGAGCGACGGGATCACCACGACCGCCAGAGACAGAGCTGCGTAGACAACCGTCAGCGCCAGCGACTTGGAGCGGCTGAACCGAGCCGCCACCGAGAGTCCCAGGGTCACCAGGAGCAGATGCCACAGCCAAAAGAGGTCTATCTGCCCCAGGAGTGCGACCATGGGGTTTCGAGCGTCCTTCATGATGTCACCGGTGGCTGCCAGCGCAGCCAATCCCGGATATTGTATGGAGCGTTCGGCGATGATTATGAAACCAGCTTGTGCCAATGATCGGAGGGCAATGGGCAAGCGAGTCCAGACGCTCATCGTGAAGATTGGGCCAAATTCTACCTCGCCGCCTGTCACCAGCGCGCCGAAGTAAAGCAGTGCCGCCTGCGCCACAATCCCTATAAGCAGCAATATGATGCCTGTGATCAGGCCGGTCGCCAGTATGAACGGTAGCGAGGTGAAGGTCCCCATGCTGGTGCGGGCTGCTTCCGCCTGTTCGGCGGGCATGGTGCTGAGTTGGTGCTCCGCTTGCTGGCGAGCGATCTCCACGGTGTAAGGCGCGCTCACCACTATCGTGATGGCAAAGCACAGGAACAACACCAAAAGCGGGACCGCCCACGTCCACCATCTGCGTCGCGCCAGCACTGCTTTGAACGTCGCCGTCGGTCTGTCCACAATGCCAAAGAAAAGTTGCCACGCAGGGCGTGCTTCGCTGTCTAACCCGGCTTCGGTCGTTGTCATCGGACTCGTCACCCCGTTTTGTGCCTTATGAGAGCCTTGCGAAGATTGCCGACAGATGGGTTTCGGAAACTTCGATGGCAAATAACGTGGCTGCCTCGGCAAGAATCGGTCCTAGAAACCTTCGCAAGGCTTATCACCTGCAGAGTTGCTACAAGTATAAATACGCAAAAAGAACCGGGAAGTTCCAAACGTCCCAACTACGCTCCCCGGCCAGAGATAATTATTAGTGACTCAAACTATACCACCGTCTATGGCAAAAGTCAAAAGTTCGTGAATTCTACCAAAATAAGGGACGGACCGGCGTGACTGCCCCTACGGCGGATTTGCCGACGTCCCACGAGGATGGATCGGGCCCTATGTCAACCTTGCAACCGGCTTAGAAATGTGGTATGATGGTCCTGTATCTTGCTTCACAATGACATAGTAACATGCAGACTCACAACTCAACACATCCCAAACCCGCCTGCTGAGCTTTACCCAAGCACTCGTCCGTCAATACCTTTGCCTTTGTATCGGCAAATCAGGCATAAACTGAGTACAACCCGTGCTGACCGCAGGGTCGGTAAAGTACGAAGTTATTCCTGGACAAGCACTCAAGGAGGACTGATCTTATGACATCGAACCAAATCCCCGACATTGTGATTGGGCGACTTCCCATTTACCTGCGTGCGCTGACCTATATGGCAGAAGAGGGAAAGGAAATCACATCGTCGCAAGAGCTGGGCGAGAGGTTGGGCATCAGTTCGGCTCAAATCCGAAAGGACCTGTCTCATTTTGGCGAATTCGGCAAGCAGGGCACGGGATACGAAGTCGCCTACCTTCGAGATCAGTTGAAACGTATTTTAAAAGTCGAGCGCACGTGGCCGGTGGCTCTGGTGGGCTACGGCGACCTGGGACACGCATTGGCTCACTATGGCGGGTTTGCAGCTAAGGGATTCGAGATCGTCGTCCTGTTCGATAACGATCCGAACAAGATTGGGCAGAAGGTGGCCGGCAAAGAGGTGGTGGACATCGCCAAACTGCCCCAGGTGGTGCGGGAAAAGAACATCAAAGTGGCAATTATAGCAGTCCCCTCGTCCGCAGCACAAAGGGTCGCGGATGCGCTGGTGGAGGCCGGCATCAAAGCGATCCTGAACTACGCCCCGATTCACATTGCCGTGCCCCCTGACGTGCGGGTGCAATACATCGACCCGGCGGCCCACTTGCAGCGGATGACCTATTATCTGGAGTAAGCTCCAAAAAAAGCCGCGCTGCGTTGTGACAACGCAGCGCGGCTTTGTGTTTCCCGTCGGCCCGGCTCAGACGGCCACCATACTCCGCCGGATTGCCTCGTAAATATCCAGGGCCCGGCCGGCTCCCAGAGCCACACAGGCCATCGGATTCTCGGCCACGTAGCAGGGCACGCCGGTCTCCTGAGTCAACAGCCGATCTACGTTGCGCAGCAGCGCCCCACCCCCGGCGATGACCATCCCCCGGTCAATAATGTCCGAGGCCAGTTCGGGCGGCGTTTTTTCTAACACCCCCTTGACCATGCTGACCACCGAAGAAAGGGGCTCGGCCATAGCTTCGGTCACTTCGTCGGAGGTGATTTTGATGGTCCGGGGCAGGCCGGCCACCTGGTCACGCCCCTTCACCTCCATCTCCTCCGGCTCGTCCAGCGGGAGCGCGCTGCCGATGGCAAACTTTATCTCCTCCACCGACTGCTCGCCAACCACCAGGTTGTATTTGCGCCGGAGGTACGAGGCGATGGCCTCGTCGAACTTGACACCCCCAACCCGCACCGATCCAGAAACGACGATGCCATACATAGCCACCACTGCCGCCTCGCTGGTGCCACCGCCGATGTCCACGATCATATTGCCGGTCGGGGTGTCGATGGGCATACCGGCGCCGATGGCGGCCGCCAACGGCTCAGGGATCACGTAAGCTTCGCGGCCGCTGGCCTGACGGGCGGCGTCTTTCACCGCCCGTTCTTCCACACTGGTGACACCCACCGGCACGCTGACCATCACGATGGGGCGAAACAGGCGAAAGCGTCCCACGATACGCTCGATGAAATAGCGCAACATCGCCTCGGTGACGACGTAATCGGCAATCACACCGTCGCGCAGCGGATGCAGTACCTCGATGGCTTCGGGCACTCGCCCCAGCATCGTGCGCGCTTCTTCGCCCACGGCCACGATTTTGTTATCGTTGACAGAAACCGCGACCATCGAGGGCTCTTGCACCACGATGCCGTGTCCTTTGACGTAAACCAAAACGTTGGCCGTGCCTAAATCTATGCCGATTTTTTTCTCAAACATACTGCCTCTCCGCTACTCCGATGGCGTCTTCACACCGGGGCGTTTGGTTTCGGGCCGACGACCGCGGCCTCGGCGACGAGCTTCGGCCACCTTGATGCGCGTCAACGAGCGACGCAAAGCGGCGTGCGCCCGGGCGAAGTCCACGTCGTTCCGAGACCGGGCGCGAAGGCGCTCTTCGGCCCGGCGACGGGCGGCCTCGGCCCGCGCCAGGTCGATCTCCTCGGCGCGCTCGGCCGTGTCGGCCAGCACAACCACGTGGTCTGGCTGAACTTCCATAAAGCCGCCGCCGATGGCAAAGCTTTCTACTTCGTCACCGCGCTTCACCTGCAATTCCCCAAAAGTGAGGGCAGTCAGCAGGGGCGCGTGATGGGGCAAAATACCAAGTTGCCCCTCGATGCCCGGTGCGATGACCATATCCACATCTTCGGAGTAAACGAGACGCTCTACGGTTACAATGTCCAGTCTTAGCGGCATGGGTGTCTTTGCTCTTTCGTATGGCTCAACCGAGGACGAACGTCGCCGACGGTTCGTCATTCGTCCTTCGCCGGCTATCCCCGCATCTGCCGGCCGACCTCGATGGCCTCGTCGATGGTGCCCACCATGTAAAAGGCCTGTTCGGGGATGTCGTCCAATTCCCCTTCCAGAATCATCTTGAAGCCGCGCACCGTCTCGTGGATGGGCACGTAGCGCCCTTCCCGCCCGGTGAACTGCTGGGCCACGAAGAAGGGCTGCGAGAAGAAGCGTTGGATCTTGCGGGCGCGGGCTACGGTCAGCTTATCATCTTCGCTCAGTTCGTCAATGCCCAGGATGGCGATGATGTCTTGCAAGTCTTTGTAGCGCTGGAGCACCTGCTGCACGTCTCGCGCCACCTGATAGTGCTCCTCACCCACGATACGCGGGTCGAGGATGCGGCTGGTGGACGCCAGTGGGTCTACCGCCGGGTAGAGTCCCTGCTCGGCAATGGAGCGCTCCAGCGAGATGGTGGCGTCGAGGTGGGCGAAGGTGGTCACCGGGGCCGGGTCGGTGTAGTCGTCGGCCGGCACGTAGACCGCCTGCATCGAGGTGATGGAGCCTCGTTTGGTGGAGGTGATGCGCTCTTGCAGCTCTCCCATTTCGGTGCCCAGCGTCGGCTGGTAGCCAACGGCGCTGGGCATACGTCCCAGCAAGGCCGACACTTCGGAACCGCTCATCACGAAGCGGAAGATGTTGTCGATGAAGAGCAACACGTCGCGGCCCTGGTCGCGAAAGTATTCGGCCATCGTCAACCCGGTGAGGCCAACCCGCAGCCGCACGCCGGGGGGCTCGTTCATCTGGCCGAAGACCATCACCGTCTTGTCGATCACGCCCGACTCGCGCATCTCGTTCCAGAGTTGCGTCCCTTCGCGGGTGCGCTCGCCCACGCCGGAGAAGACGGAGAAGCCGCCGTGCTCCGAGGCCAGGGTGTAGATGAGTTCCATGATGATGACGGTCTTCCCCACGCCGGCCCCACCAAAGACGCCGGTCTTGCCGCCCTTGGTGAAGGGGGCGATCAGGTCGATGACTTTCATCCCGGTCTCGAAGACTTCGGCCTGGGTCACTTGCTCCTCGAAGGGAGGAGCCGGCCGGTGGATCGGGTAGTATTCTTCGGCCTCGACGGGGCCGGCGTTATCAACCGGGCGACCGAGCACGTTGAAGATTCGCCCCAGCGTTTGCGGCCCCACCGGGACGGTGATCGGCGCGCCGGTATCGATGGCCTTCGTCCCCCGGCGCAAACCATCCGTTGAGTCCATTGCGATGCAGCGGACCCAATCGTCGCCCAGGTGTTGCTGCACTTCCAGCACCAGGCCTTCGCCACCGGTTCCATTGCCGTCGCTATCTCGTGGCACTTCCAGGGCGTGGTAAATCTCCGGAAGTTCTCCCACGGGAAAGGCAACGTCTACGACGGCGCCCGTTATCTGCACTACTCGGCCAACTGTTCCTTTTGCCATTGCGTTACTCCCTTTAAAATCAACCCCAAAGGGCCGGGGTTGAACTTCAGCATTATATCCCTGGGTGCACCAGCGCTTCGGCGCCGCCGGCGATGTCGAGCATCTCGGTGGTGATGGCTTCCTGGCGGGCGCGGTAGTAGTTTAGCGTCAGGTGGCCGATCAACTCGTTGGCGTTGTCGGTGGCATTGCGCATCGCCACCATCCGCGCACTGTGCTCACTGGCCAGGGATTCGAGGATGGCCTGGTAAATTTGCAACTCGGTGAACCGGGGCAGCACGGCATCGAGGATGACGTGCGGGTTCGGCTCGTACAGGTACTCGCCTGTCGGATGTACCGGGGTGTCGGCCATGTATTCGCGCATCACCGAGTCTTCTACTCGTTCGGGGGTGATGGGCAACAAGCGACGGATGGTCGGCTTTTGGATCAGGGTGTTGATGAAGTCGGTGTAGGCCAGGTAGACTTCGTCGTACTCGCCCGTCAGAAAGTCGTCGATGACGGTGCGCGCCACAGGCGTGATGTCGAGCAAGGAGGGGCGAGGAGGCAGGTTGGAGAACTCGGCGATCACGTCGCCTCCGTGCCGAACCATGAAGTCACGCCCCCGGCGTCCCACGGTGACGAGCCGGACGGGATGTCCCAGCCCTTGCATGAAATGCAGGGTGGCCCGGATGACGTTGCCGTTGTAAGCGCCGCACAACCCCTTGTCGGAGGTGACGAGCACCACGGCCGTCGTCCGAATCGGGTCGCGCCGGGCCAACAGGGGATGAATCCCCTGGCTGCCGCTCCGCTGTGCGGCCAGGTGGATCAACACCTCCCACGCCTTGGCCGAATAGGGGCGCGTGGCCAGCACCTGCTCCTGGGCACGCCGCATCTTGCTGGCGGCGACCATCTGCATCGCCCGGGTCACCTGGGCAATGTTTTTTACACTTCGAATGCGTCGTTTGATTTCGCGAACGTTTGCCATAACGATTAGAAGCTGGCTGTTTGCTTGTATTCCTGAATCGCCGCATCCAGCGATTCTTTGATGGTGTCGGTGAGGTCTTTCTCGTCCATAATCGCCTGGCCGATCTCGGGGTGGACGGTGCGCATAAATTGCAGCAGGCCGGTCTCAAAGTCCCGTATTTTGTTCACAGGCACGTCGTCGGCAAAGCCGTTGGTGACGGCGTAGATGCCGATGACTTGTTCGTCAAGGGGCACCGGCTGGTATTGAGGTTGTTTGAGCAATTCGGTCAATCGTTGGCCTCGCTCGAGCTGGTCTCGAGTTGCCTTGTCCAGGTCCGAGCTAAACTGAGCGAAGGCGGCCACGTCCCGATACGACGCCAGCTCCAATCGGAGTCGACCGGCCACTTTTTTCATCACTTTGGTCTGCGCGTCGCCACCCACGCGGGATACCGAGAGTCCCACGTTCACTGCCGGGCGGATGCCGGCGTAAAAGAGGTCGCTCTCCAAGTAGATCTGCCCGTCGGTGATGGAGATGACGTTGGTGGGGATGTACGCGCTCACGTCGCCGGCCTGGGTTTCGATGATGGGCAGGGCGGTCAGCGAGCCGCCGCCGTAGTCGTCGTGCATACGAGCCGCCCGCTCCAGCAAACGCGAGTGCAGGTAAAAAACGTCGCCGGGATATGCCTCGCGTCCCGGCGGGCGACGCAGCAGCAACGAAATCTGCCGATAGGCCCAGGCGTGCTTGGTGAGGTCGTCGTAGATCACCAGGGCGTCCAGCCCACGTTCCATAAACTCTTCACCGATGGCGCAGCCGGCGTAGGGCGCAATGTATTGCAGCGCAGCCGGCTCGGAGGCGCCGGCGACGACGACGATAGTGTGCTCCATCGCCCCGTACCGCTCCAGCGTCGCCACCACCTGCGCCACCTGCGCCAACTTTTGACCGATGGCCACGTAGATGCAGATCAGGTCTTTGCCTTTTTGATTGATGATGGTGTCAATGGCCAGGGCGGTTTTGCCTGTCTGCCGGTCGCCGATGATCAACTCACGCTGTCCTCGCCCGATGGGGATCATCGAGTCGATGGCCTTGATGCCGGTCTGCACCGGCGTATCCACGTTTTGCCGATAGATAACGCCGGGTGCGATGCGCTCGACGGGACGACGCGAGTCGGATTGAATCGGGCCTTTGCCGTCAACGGGCTGGCCCAGGGCGTTGACCACCCGTCCGATGAGTCCATCACCGACGGGCACCGAAGCGATGCGGCCGGTGCTGCGCACCACATCGCCTTCTTCGATCTCGGTGTACTCGCCCATAATGACGGCGCCCACCTTGTCGGCCTCCAGGTTGAGGGCAATGCCCATCACGCCGCCCGGAAACTCCAGCAATTCGCCGGCCATCACGCCGGTCAGGCCGCTCAAGCGGGCGATGCCATCGCCCACATCGAGCACGTAGCCGATGTCCACCATCTCCACCGGGGCCTCAAAGGCCTCGATTTCTTGTCTGATTCGCGCAGTAATATCTTCAACTCGTAAGGCCATGGGCTAACTCCTCCGCGCCAAAAATCCGTGTCCTCCGTGCCATCCGTGCCGTCCGTGTTCTCCGTGCCATCCGTGGAGTCCGTGTCAGCCGTGGCGTCCGTGTTCTCCGTGCCATCCGTGGCGTCCGTGTCCTCCGTGCCGTCCGTGTCCTCCGTGCCATCCGTGGAGTCCGTGTCAGCCGTGCCGTCCGTGTCCTCCGTGCCATCCGTGGCGTCCGTGTCAGCCGTGCCGTCCGTGTCCTCCGTGTCATCCGTGGAGTCCGTGTCAGCCGTGGCGTCCGTGTCAGCGGGCGGCCACCAGCCGTTCGTGCAGGCTATTGAGCTTGCTGGCAACGCTACCGTCTATGACCTTGTCGCCCACCTGCACGATGACGCCTCCCAGGATGGAAGGGTCCACACGAAAATCTAAATCCACTTCGCTGCCAAACCGGGCGTGGATCCGTTGCCGGAAGGCTTCCTTCTCGTCGGGCGTGAGCGGCACGGCGCTGGTGATCCGGGCGACCTGCGCCCCCGGTCCCCGCGTCGAGAGGCGCGCCAGGTCGGCGATCACCTCATTCAACAATCCTACGTGCCCATCGCGGAGCAACACGTATAAAAAATTTCTCACGTCCGGCCGGACGTCGGGGGGCAAGGCCGCATCAAGCCGGGCTCGTCGTTGGGCAAAGCTGATTTCGGTGTTGTCGAGATCAACCAGCAAGTCAGGGTTGGTTGCCAACCGGTCGCGGACGGCGCTCAACTCGCTCAACCACCCCTCGGTGGTGTATTGGTAGGCAGCTTGAGCGTATTTTTGTGCAAGCTCTCCTGCTTTCACGACAGGTCTCCTGCTTCTTGCAAGAACTGGCGAATGAGCTGCCGCTGAGCCTGCTCGTCCACCGCCACCGTCTGGCCGAGCACCTTGCGGGTCAGTTCCACGGCCAGGTCTACCACCTGCCGCTGCAACTCGGCCATCACCTGCTGGCGCTCCAGTTCGATCTGCTGGCGAGCCTGCTCTCGAATCTGGTCGGCCTCTCTGCGTGCTTCGACCAGAATCGCCTCACGCATCTTCTCCGTTTCTTGGGCAGCCCGGGCTGCAGCCTCTTGGGAGGTTTTGCGCGCCTCTTCCAGCTCGCGCTGGAATTCAGCCCGCTGCACCTCGGCTTCCTGACGAACTTTGTCTGCCTGCTCCAGCGCCTCCGCAATCTTCTGACGCCGCTCGGCCAGCATATTCAATATAGGCCGATACAAAAAGAGGCGCAGCAGGAAAACCAAAATGGCAAAGTTGATCACATAGGCGATGAGGAGCGCAGGATCAACCCCCAAAGGTCTCAACGCATCCAAAACCCGACCCTCCTTTCGGGAAAGAAATTTTAGCGATTCTTGGCGACGCGCTAAACGACGAACAAGAGGATCAATGCCACCACCAAGGCGTAGATGGCTACCGCTTCGGCAAAGGCAAAGCCCACAAACATGTTAGTTTGAATCCGGTCTGAAGCGTCGGGGTTACGACCAATCGCCTGCAATGCGCCTAAGGCCACAATGCCGATGCCGATGCCGGGGCCAACTGCTCCAAATCCAATCGCCAACCCGGCGGCCAACAGCTTAATCGTTTGAGGATCCATTTCGTTTTCTTGCCTCCTTAAATTGGCTAATAATTTGTATCGCCGTTTTCACGATTTTAGTGACTCTCTTCCTCGTGGCCGTGAGAAACTGTCGCGACCGTGAAGAAGGCCACGGTGAGAATGTAGAAGATGAAAGCCTGGATCAGACCCACGAAAACCTCCAGCCCCAGGAAGGGGAGGGTCAACACCAGGGGCACCAGCGAAGCCAGCACCAGCAACATCACCTCGCCGGCAAAGATGTTGCCGAAGAGACGAAAAGAGAAAGAGATGATCTTGGCAAACTCGCTGATCGTCTCCAAAATGCCGACGAAGAAGTCGATGGCGCCAAACAGAAACGCGCCGACCATGCCAGCGCAGCCACGTCGCTCGCCGTGCTCATCTGGCCCAAAAGCGCGCAGCATCCCCTTGACGTTCAAAAACTTGGTAAAGTAGCCGGGGCCCAGCGCAAGGACCCCAAACACCTGCGTCAAAAAGACCGAGGTAAGGGCCAGCGCGAAATTGTTGTTCAGGTCGGTGCTGGGAGAGCGGAAGAGGGGGATGATGACATCACCCGGCTGGCAGCCCAGGGGAGCGCCGACGTCTTCGCCCTCGCTCGGCAGCGGCGCTGCCAGACCAGGCCTCCCGGCGTACTCGTTCCCTTCTTCCGCCGAATGTGGCACGCATGGCCCAAAAGCGGCCAATCCGGGGATGAGTCCAAACCAATTGGAGATGAGCACGTAAAAGAAAATGGTGGCCACGATGGCGAAAAAGCGCGGAGTCCATTTAGCGCCGGCCACCGACTCGGTGAGGTTGTAGACTCCTTCGACCACCCACTCCAGGAAATTTTGCAGCCCTGAGGGGACGAGCTGCATTCTCCGAGTCCCTATAAAAGCCAGGACTACCAGAATAACGTCCACCAATAAGGCGGTGACGAGGGTATTCGTGATTTGAAAGCCACCGATCACAGCACCGGGAAGTGGCTCAGCCCGCACCTCCACCGGTGGTAAGCGAAAACGCAAGAAGACACTACCAGCAACCAGAAGGGCAACGGTTACGACGACAGCCAGAATTATCTTGTCCCTGGTCTTCATCCCAATAACGACCTCCCTGTCTTCACTCGCCATGCCTCCTCGCCAGGCGGTAAGCGCCGATCATGGCCAAAACGAACCCCACCACCATCAACACTAACATCAAACACGGCGCGGACCCCAGGCGACGATCAAGCCACATGCCAAGAAAGAGCGATCCCAGCACCGAGCATGCAATGAGGCCACTGATCTGAAACATCAGCCCCAAAGTAACTGCCAATCGGCGCATACTATGTTCTTTCCGATTTCCGATGCCTTAAAGCACGTTCTACTTTCAGCGGGGCGCGGCGATTATACCATAAGGAAATATATCACACAAATATAGTCAGTCAAAATAGCGTCCCATCGCCAGCACAACGTTTTGCCCACCGAAGCCAAAGGCATTGATCAGCGCCGTGTTCACCTCCGCCCGGCGGGCCTGGTTGGGCACGTAATCCAGGTCGCACTCGGGGTCAGGACGCTCATAGTTGATGGTGGGTGGGATGACCCCCTCGTGCAGCGTCAACGTGGCGGCCAGCGCCGACATCGCTCCGGCCGCCCCCAGTGTGTGCCCCACCATAGATTTGGTGGCGGTGACGGCCACGCTGTAGGCGTGCTCGCCCAACGCTCGCTTGATGGCTTTGGTCTCGGTTACGTCGTTGAGAGGGGTGCTGGTGCCGTGGGCGTAGATCACGCCCACGTCGCCCGGTTGTATGCCTGCGTTCTGCATCGCCCCTTGCATCGCCCGCACCGCGCCATCTCCGTCCGGATCGGGGGCGGTGATGTGAAAGGCGTCGCCGGTGAGCCGGCCACCCAACACCTCGGCGTAGATTTTCGCCCCCCGCGCTTTGGCGCGCTCCTCCGTCTCTAAAATCATCACCGCCGCGCCTTCCCCGTACACAAAGCCATCGCGGTCGGCGTCGAAGGGACGGCTGGCGCGGGTGGGATCGTCGTTGCGGGACGACAATGCCCCCATTCGCGCCAGCGCGGCGAAGGTCAGCGGCGTAGAGGATGACTCGGCGCCGCCGGCAATGACCACGTCGGCCTCACCGCGTTGCAAAAAGTGATAAGCCTCGATCATGGCGTAGTTGCCGCTGGCGCAGGCCAGGGTCGAGGTCAACACCGGCCCCCTGGCCCCCGTCTCAATGGAAACCAGGCAGGAGACGGCGTTGGGCATGATGCTGGGCAACAAAAAGGGGCTGATGCTGCGCGGCCCTTTTTCGATCAGGATGTGCGTCCCCTCCTCCATCAACGCGATACCTCCGCCGCCGGTGGAGATCACCACCCCCACGTTGTCGCGGTTGTCGGCGTCAACCGACAGCCCGGCGTCGTCGAGGGCCTGCCGGGTCGCGGCCAACGCGAACTGAGTGACCCGCGCCGTCCGGCGCGCCATCTTCCGATCCATCCACTGGCTCGGGTCAAAGTCTCTCACCTCGCAGGCGATGCGAACGGGGAAGTTGGTGGCGTCGAAGGCGGTGATGGGCCCTGCGCCCGACACGCCGTCGATGAGATTCCTCCAAAACGTAGGAACGTCGTTACCAATGGGCGTGATCGCCCCCAAACCGGTGACAACAACTCGAGGCACTGTTTTCCTCCTTTGATACCCAACAGTCGAATTGAGATGCCAATTTATAGGGAAATGAACGCTTCGGGGATTGTGCGACACTTGCCCCACAGTATAGCGATGAGTAGCAGAATGGGCAAGTTGGCCCCCCGAAAATCGGTGCAACCTTCACCATTCTGGACACGTATGATATAATGTCGAAAGACGTCACACTGTCATTGATGGGAGGGAGCACTCATGACTGACCGGCAATACCACGAGAAGGAAGAAAAAGAGGAAAAACGAGCGGAGAAAGAGGAGAAAAGCTGGGACGAAAAGTGGCAGCGCGACCCGCTGAGCGCTGTCGTGTGGGCCGGCATCCTGATTTGGGCCGGGCTGGTGCTGCTGGCGAACAATCTGGGCTTGCTGCTTCGCTTTGAGCAATTGGATGCCTGGGGACTCATCTTCATCGGGGCCGGGCTGATAATATTGCTCGAAGTGGTTGTCCGCTTGCTCATCCCCGCCTACCGGCGGCCGGTGACCGGCAGCCTCATTTTTGGCATCATCTTGTTGGGCGTCGGACTGGGGAATCTGGTAAGCTGGGGCCTCATCTGGCCGCTGGCATTGATCATCATCGGCCTGTCCATATTGGTGCGTGGCATCCTTTGGCGCCGCTGAACCGTGGAGCGGGAAGCGTGAAACGGTCGAAGCAGTCTCATTACGCTCCACGCTCCACCGATCATAGCCGGCCCAGGTTGAACGTCATCAACTCGTCCCAGGCGTAGCGCAGCGGCGTCCACCACCGGTCGCGGCCAATGCAGCGGAAGTAGGGTGGGCGAAAGGCGAGGATCAGGTCGCCGATTTTGTAGCGGGGCAAAATGGGCGTCGAAACGATCAGGCTGCCCAACTCTCCGGGACGCATCTCGTGCAGCATCTTGATCCCCGACCCGACCCCGAGCCCTTTGGCCGAGCGCCCACGACGAAGCCGGCCGAAGGGCACAGCCGAAGGGCGGGTCTCCACTTCGAAGAAGAACAGGTCGTAATTGGGCACCCACGCCCGGCGCTCGTCCCGCTGCTGGCCAAACATTCCCTCGGTTGCGCCGTAAATTTCGCGGATAGTGACCGGCCCGTAGAGCGCCTTGAGTGTCGGCTGATAGCGTGTGTTGATGCCCGGCACGCTGCCCAGGGTCATCACCTGCGTTTGCCACAGGTCCTTGGGGTAGACGCCGTGCGCCCGGCGCAGGTAGCGGGCGAAGAGAACGGCCGTCGGCGCGACGCCACCCACCAGCGTGACGTTCTCGTCTTTGCATTTTTCGTAGGCCAGTTCGAAACGCGCTTCCCAGTCGCGGGTCGTCTTGCCGCCGCCCAGGGCGTCGATTTCGTCCTGCGTCGGCGCCGAGCGGATGGGGGTGAAGGCCGACACGTATTTGGTGTAGATGCCAGAGCTATAGCCATATTCCACCTCCCGCTCCCCCACCTGCACCGTCCCCACCACCGACGGGAAATTCAGGTTCAGGTTGACCCCTTCAAACAGGTCGTATCGGCCACTGTTGACCACGTAGTTCATCATCGCCCGCCCGGCGCTGATGCGCATGCGCAGGTCGGTGGGAGTCATTGGGATGAACTTGGACTCGCCCCTGGTGGTCCCCCGGGTGATGGCCCAGCCAACCGGCTCTTCGTTGAGGAGCAGGCTCACCTCGCCGGCCATCACCCGCTGGATGAGTGGCCTGTAGTCCTCGTAGGTGGCGACCGGGAAGGCACGCCGATAATCGTCAACGGTCTCGACGTGCGCTGCGCCGTGCTGTGCCCCGTAATCGGTCTGGGCGTAGCCTTCCAGCAGGCGGTGAAGCACCTCCTGCTGGGCTTTGCCTGGATTGTCCACGGCATCGTGCCAGGGTTGCAAGAGAGCGTTGAGCAGTGTCTTGGGGTCGTTGCCAGTCATTGGTCTGTCTCCGGTGGGTGGCCCGGTCTGCCTGTCCTGGCGGAAGGCCAGGGGAGACCGGCCACAGCCTGGATCAGCTTCGCTCGGGCCGGTCTGTGACCGTGCCCGCGTCGTGCCCGGTGGTAGCCACAGCCTGGATCAGCTTCGCTCGGGCCGGTCTGTGACCGTGCCCGCGTCGTAGCCCGGTGGTGGCCACAGCCTGGATCAGCTTCGCTCGG
>JAJRXB010000211.1 GCA_024276515.1 Chloroflexota bacterium | reverse complement strand
GGCGGATGGCCTCCATGCGGCTGTAGGGCGATTCACGGCGGCGCATTAGCCCACCGCTTCCCAAATGCCGTAGGGGCCGATGCGGAACGTGGCTCCGGCCTCGACCGTGCTGCCGGGGGCGTAGCAGAGGCCGGTGAAGACGACCCGTTGACCGGCCCCTCGCCCTTCTTCGCCGTCACCCCACTCTCGACCGACCAGGGGCTCGATCTCACCTTGCGCCTGGACACCCTGGGCGAACGTGTGGGCCAGCAGGGGCTTGCCGTCCGGCACGGTGACGGTTGGCTCAGCGCCCTCCAACCCCAGCGCGTAACCAAAGAGATCGGTGGCCGGAGCGGGCGACCGGGCCTGTTCGACCCAGCCCCAGCCGTAGCCCCGCTCGCCACCCAGTTGCAAGCGGGCAACCGCGGCCTCCCAGGGAACCGGTGTCCCGTCCCGAACAAAGAGGACGCCCACCAGATAAACCGGGTGGCTTTCGTCGTTGGAGCCTGCCGGCCGGGTGTCGGGCATCAGGCACTCAACTTCGTGTAACGAGCCCTCCAGAGCTCCCTGCTGCTCGTAGTCCAGCGCAGTGCTGGCGTAACTGTCCAGGAAGCGATAGCGGAAGAGGCTCTCGTCCTCCGGCGGCCACTGGCGGACAAGGCGATCGTTCTCTCGCAACGCCGGGAAAAAGTAGCTGAAGCGCAAGCTGTGATGGGCATTGGCTTGCCGGTACTGCTCCGTCTCAGTAGCCGGGCGGCCGGTCGTGGCCGCGTCCAAGCGGGCCAGTCGTTCGGTCAGCGCCCCCCACATCATGCGGCCGGTGACGTAGGGCCGGGTGAGCTGCAGGTTGCCCACTTTGCCCCGACCGGCGTGGAGGGGTGCCTTGAGTCGCCAGACAATGGTGTAGGCTTGCCAACTCATGGCGTCCCCTCCGCTTTGCCCTCTTTCTGCCGCGCCTTGGCTCCGTACCGGACGTAGACGAGGGTCTGTTCAAAGAGCCCTTTCACGAGCAGCAGCCGGTCGAGTTGGGCACACACCGTCTGGCTGTAATAGGGCAACATAGCACCGGGCGTCTTGGCTGGGACCGTCCAGCCAAAGTTCAGTTGGCCCGTTAGGTCGGTCAGGGCCCCGACGATGTGACGGGCCATGTCACCATCCTGGCTGGTAGAGAGCAGGAACAGTATCCCGGCGTAGACCCCGTTCTCCTGAAAGACACCCAACGCCTTGGTAGCCACGTTGTCCAACGATTTGGCCCGGCCCGCTTTCTCTTTCCCCTGCCCAGCGACCAGGGTGTCCACGATGGCATTGGCGGTGTTGGCGGCCAATAGATCCAGGTTGCGTTCCCGGGTTCCGTTCATGGTATCACCTCCGCTCCCTGGGCCACCAGCCGGGGCGCGCCCACCATTTGCGCCCGGCCAAAGCCCCGGGTGCCCATGCCGCCGATGCCCAGATACTCGACCAACCGGAGCCCAGTTTCCACCACGGCCAGTGGTGTCTCCCCTACCCCTTTGGCCCTGCCTTCTTCGGTCGGGAAGTCGTGGCGGTAGTTATCCACGACGATCTCACCCACCAGCCAGGTGGCGCGAGGAAGAGCCTCGTAGGTGAAGAGAGCTCCTTCCTCGGCCGCACCGGTCAGGGGATCGATACTAACCGAGGTGCGCACTTCAAGGTTGGCGTTGACCACTTGGCCGAAGAGGGCCTCCCGCACCACCCCCATCCGTCCGGCGATGGCCTGCCATTGACCGGTCTCCCCCCAACCGCTCTCCGAAGGCGGTGCAATCTCGCCCGCCGCCCCAGGGTCCAGCAACAGCCATCCCAAGTTGAGCGCGTCGCGTCGCTCAAAGGTCAGCAACACCTCCTCGGCACCCGGTTCGGCCAGGGCCTCGGTCGGGAAACCGGCCGCCCTCAGCCGCTCAAGTGTCGTCACCCACACTGGCCCGGCAGCCGTAGCCACGGGGAAGAAAAGCAACCGGGCGTCGCTCAGGTTGACGGTACCGGCGTGGGCCCTCTGGATTCGTTTTCCTTCTTCGTCCCGGCTGTACAGGCTGCCAAAGGTATAGCAGATGGGACAGTCTTTCCGGCCGCAGTGTCCCTCGCGCCCTGCACCTGACTGCCCCTGTCCGGCGCACCCAGGTTGTCCGGCGCGTTGGGCGGCGTAGGCGCGTGCTGCGCCGCTCAGGGAGGTGCCGGGGATCTTGGGCACACCGGTTCCCGGCTCGCGCACGATGGAGAGATCCACCCGGCCCAGCCGGTAGCCGCCTGCCCCGACGTGGAGTGGGTCCAGGGACAACAACAGATAGTGATGCAAGTGATACATCAGTCCACCTCCTCTTCGATGGGTTCCACTTTGAGAATGCTCAGGTAGAAGTCCAGCACATCAAGCAGCCAGCCGGCCTCGACCGCGGCCAGCAGCCGTGCCCGGTCATCGGCTGGCACTGCCTTCCAGCCGCCCGGCCACGCGGCACGCAGCAACGCATCGCGCAGCAACCGGTTGACGGCCTCCCTGTTTTCAGTTCCCCAGTCCCCGATCTTTGTCCGGGTCAGTTCCAGCAGCGCGTGGAGCTGGCTGCTCTTCAGCCGGGGATGGTCCGCCTTACCGGTCAGCGCCAGCCAGACGGCGGGAAAGTCGCGGATCGCTTCCAGGTCAAAGGG
>JAJRXB010000210.1 GCA_024276515.1 Chloroflexota bacterium | reverse complement strand
CTGTCTTTGCCCAGAATCGGGGGAGGAGCAGTCGGCTTGAGCCGACTTTAGCTATTAGGCTGCGGATTTATTCGCAGCAAAAAGCGGCCGGAACGACATGTGGGTAATGCATAGCCCTGCCAGGGAGGGGTGAACGCTTACGGCATAGGATTGGTGTAGGGACGAGGCATTCCCAGAGTAGGGGCGCAGCACCGCTGCGCCCCTTTGCTATTCCCGCCGGCCAAACGAGCAATCCAGGGCGTCGAGCAGGCGACGCACGCCAACCGGGATGAGGTCGCCGGCCACGCCGCTGCCCTTCACATCCATGCCCACCAGATACAACCCTTCGATGAGGGTGACCGGGTCCAGCCGGTCTTCGCCAGTCTGGTCAAAGGTTTGGCCGCTCTCGGTGCCGGGCCAGTTCCCGGTGAAGAACATCGGCACGTGCCAGACCAGCGCGTCGTCGAAGGTGGGGAAAAGGGCGCGCATATCGGTCAGGGCCATCTCAAGCTCGGCAGTCCGATCGTCGTCGTAAACGGGGAAGAAGGCATCGTACAGGTGCAACCCCTCTTTGCTCAGGCCGGGATCGAGCCGGGTGGGGGCGAAGATGCCCACCACCCGCCGACAGCCGGGGGTCATCAGAATCGGCGCGTCGTCGAAGAGGGGCTGGCGGGTGGCGCAGAAGAGGGCAGCGCAGTTCACCCCTTTCAGCCCGCGCAATCGGTCCAGGTAATCGGGCGGCAGGTGCTGGGGGCCGACCAGTTGCACCAGGCGACCGGCGCCGCCGTTGTGCAGCACCACGTCGGCCGGCACCCGCCGGCCGTCCGCCAACTCAACTCCCGTGGCCCGACCGTCGGCCACCAGCACACGGGCCACGGGCGTCCGCAAAAAGAGGTCGCCGCCGGCTTCGCGCAGCGCACGGGTCAGCGCTTTGATGATGCTCCGCACGCCGCCGACCGGCATGGCGAAGTCGGCGCCGGCCTGGCGCCCGTCCAGGGTGATCTGAACGTATTCGCTGGCGGGCATGTCGCGGCTGCTGAGACCAGAGGCGGTGGCAGCGATAGCGTCCACGGCGGCCAGCAGGTCCGGGTCGTCGGAGAAGCCGGCGATGTAATCGTGGGCGCTGACGTCGGCGGGCACACCCCGGCGGCCCCGGGCGATGGCCCGCAGCCAGGCGCGGCGGGCGCCGGGGGTGAGCATATCCAGCAGCGAGGGATAGTGTCGCCCATCGGGGAAGCGGACGCTGTATTGCTCGCTCAACCCCACGTCTCCCAGCGACACGTAATCCAGCTCGATGCCCAGGTCGGCCAAAAAGCGACCGATGTGACTTTTGGGGCCCAGGCTGGTCCACGCGCCGGTGGTGACGGCCGCGCCCCGATAGTCAATCTCCGTGTAGCGCCCGCCGGGGAAGCCCAACTTCTCGAAAACGGCGACGGGGTGTCCGGCCTGGGCCAGCGCCGTCGCCGCCATCAGCCCGCCGATGCCCGCTCCCACCACCACGGCGTTGTATCGCCGGCGCACGCGCGGACGGTAGGGTTTGAGAGGCACGTCGGGCACAAAACAGTCGTTGGGACAGGCGTAATAGCAAAGGTTGCAATCGGTGCAACGGTCGGCCACCACGTTGGCCCAGCCGTCGGTGGTGATGGCGTGGTAAGGACAGACCAGGACGCAATAGGCGCAGCCGGTGCAGCGGTCGTGGATTAATTGCATGCGATCATCTCCCAACCCGGACGAGCCGGAACCAAGAGGTTGCGTCAGCGGATGGAGCGGATAAAATCAGATCCATCAGCTGACAGAGAAATGGCTAAAAGCCAGCATTGGATTTGGTGAGGTAGGGCAATCGCATCTTAATTTTATACCAATTGCGTATTGAAAGGCTGTATTTTCTGCCCGCGCCGGAATAGGGATTCCGGCGCTGCGGGATGCTCATCGCCCCATCTCGTAGCCCCGGAATCCCTATTCCGGGGCGAT
>JAJRXB010000209.1 GCA_024276515.1 Chloroflexota bacterium | reverse complement strand
CGGCCCGAGCGCTTTTTTCCCCGGCCGTGGCTGCTGTGGCCGGTCTCTTGACCGGGCCCCCGGTGGTCTTGCCGGTCTCGGTCGGGAGACCGGCCCGAGCGCTTTTTCTCCCGGCCCGAGCGCTTTTTTCCCCGGCCGTGGCTGCTGTGGCCGGTCTCTTGACCGGGCCACTGGTGGTCTTGCCGGTCTCGGTCGGGAGACCGTCCCGAGCGCTTTTTCTCCCGGCCCGAGCGCCGTAGGCGATGATCCACACTTTACGCATGGCTTTTTTCCTCGACCACAGCGATGAAAATCTCCTCCAGGGGAGCACTGGCTACCTCAAAGGCCTCCACCGGTATGTTCCGCTCCACCAGCGTTTGCAATAGTGCCTGGGGGGTGGTGTCTGCCAGGGTGAGGGTGAAGGTCCCGTCGTGCCCTTCCATCCGCGCCACGCCCGGCAGCTTCTCCAGAGGGACGGAGGTCCGCAGCCGCACGGCGCGGGGAGCGTGACGGCGTTTGATCTCGTCCAGCGGACCGTAGAGCACCGATTTCCCCCGGTTGATGAGCAAGATGCGGTCGCACAGCGCCTCGACCAGGTTCATCTGGTGGGCGCTGAGCACCATCGTCTTGCCCTCTCCTTGCAGTTCGCGGATCAACTCCTTCAGCAGCGCCACGTTGACCGGGTCCAGTCCCTGGAAGGGCTCGTCGAGGATGAGGAGTTCCGGGTCGTGGACCAGACTGGCCACAAACTGGAGCTTCTGCTGCATACCCCGGCTGAGGTCCTTCACTTTGCGGGCGGCCCAGTCGGCCAGGTCCACCCGCTCCAGCCAGGTCAAGGCTCGCTGGTGGGCGGTGTCGCGGGGGGTGCCCTTGAGTTCGGCCAGGTAGACCAGCACGTCGAGCACTTTGAGGTCGCGGTAAAGTCCCCGCTCCTCGGGCAAATAGCCGATGCGCGCGCGGGCCGTGCCGGGCGGCCGGCCCAGGACGGTCACGGTCCCGGCGTCGGGCTTGAGGATGTCCATCACGATGCGGATGGTGGTGGTTTTGCCCGCTCCGTTGGGTCCCAGCATACCGAAGACCTCGCCCTGGTAGACCTGGAAGGAGAGGTCGTCCACGGCGGTGAAGCCATCGTAGCGTTTCGTCAGGTTGCGGACTTCGAGCATAGGTTGGGACATAGGGTGTCTCCCATCTCCCAATCTCGGGGGAAAGGATCGGCGATTCCGCCGCGCAGGTGAGCAATTGCCCGGTCGAATTGTATCACGCGTCCGATTCGGAGTCAATCTTCTCCGGGAAAAAGGTAGGCTATCAGCGCTTCGTGCTCACGAAAATCGGGGATGATCAGGTCGGCGCCGGCCTGGATGAGCCGCCGGCGTTTCCAGGCGTCGATCCCCCGGCGGGTCGCCTCGTTGCTGGCGACGCCGACGGTGATGCCGCCCGCCGCCTTTGTGTCTTCGATCTCCACAAAGCCGTCGCCAAAGGCGACCAGTTCTGGGCCGGCCAGGCTGTTTTCGCGCAGGATGCGCTCGATGACCATCCGTTTGGAGAAGTTCTGGTAGTCGTCCAGCGCGCCGTAGACGTGGTCGCCGAAGTAGGGGGTCAGGCCCAGGGCGTCCGCTTCGTCGAGCACGTAGGGATGGTCGGTGCCGCTGGCCAGGTAGCAGGCCACGCCCCTGGCACGCAGAGCGTCGAGCATGTCCCGCGCGCCGGGGACCATCAAGTCGTCCGGCGAGCGTCGTCCCGCTTTCAGATCGGCCACGCGGCCCTGGATGTGTGCCCACAGTCGCCGCAGATATTCGTGTTTGTAGTCCAGCGGGTCGCGGGGCACGCCGCCCCGCCTTTCCACCTCTTCGGCCAGTTGGATCATCTGATAGATGGTCTGCTTGCCGGTGAGCCGGGCCACGAAGTCGGTGACGACCCGGGTCAGTTCCGCTTCGCTCTCGTGGTGTGGCGTGTCCAGCAGCGCCTCGACCATCATAGGGATCATCACTCCCTGCCAGCCTTCGCGGATGAGGGAGAGGGTGCCGTCGAAGTCGAACAGGGCGTGGCAGATGCGACCACGCTCCAGGTGGGGGTTGATGATTTCGATGTGGGTGTTGGGCAGGTGGCTCATTGGGGAACAATCCGGGTGCGATTCGGTTGTTGCAATGATACCCCAACCCGAAAATCTTGCAACTTGTGGTGGGTGTTTGATGGCCTGATCACAGCGAAACGAATAGTTTGTCAATTGTGTCGGCTCTTTGTATAATATCCTGGTTTGACCGTGAAATTGGGCGCTGCCGGGTTGCATTCGCTGGAGGGTTATCCCGTCGTGGAACCTTTGTCGCTGTGGAAGTTCTGTCGTTCTGAGCGAAGGTGGACGTTGCTGGCTCTGGCGTTGCTGGCGGCGAGCGTGTCGCTTGTGCTGTCGCCGCCGGGGATGGATGTGTGGGCCTGGTATCAGTCGCCTGTCTCGCCGGTGCCGACCCAACCGGCCCAGCCAACCCAGACGCCTGCCGGTTCCCCGACGGTTCCGGCTGTGATCCCAACGCTGTCACCCGAAATTTCACCCACTTTCGAGGCTGCGCAAACGCCCGACACTTCGCAAACGCCAGGCCGCAGCGGCGGCACGGCCATGCTGGTGGTGGGGCTTATTGTGCTGGCGGGGCTGATTGTGGGCGCTGTGGTTTTGCTGACACGCGGGCAGCCGCCCGACGAGTCGATTTGATCCGCTGCTGATCGTCAGCGAAGGAGTGGTGTTTCGTTGATACCGTCGCCTTCTGCACGTTGTCCTTTCTCCATCAAGAACCTTTCGGATGCTCTATTGGCGCCCGTGCGTAATCGCACCAGCCGGGCGATGATCTGGCTGCCCTGGCTGGG
>JAJRXB010000208.1 GCA_024276515.1 Chloroflexota bacterium | reverse complement strand
GTGGTGACTGCCACCCCCACCCCGGTCGAACCGGTCACGCTGAAAGTATGGATCATGCCTAACGGCCCGCAACCGTTGGAGATTATGCAACAAGAAGCGGCCGAGTTTCAGAAGCTCCACCCCAACATTACTGTCGAAGTAGAGGTGCTTGACTGGGGTGCGGCCTGGTCCAAGATCACCACTGCTGCCACCAGCGGCGAGGGGCCGGACATCTCCCAACTGGGCACCACCTGGGTGGGGGCCATCAGCGCCATGGGGGCGTTGCGTCCCTTCAGCCCGGAGGAGATAGCCTCCGTAGGGGGAGGCGATGCCTTAGTAGAGGCTTCGTGGCAGACCTGCAACCCGGTGGGCAGTGGGTTCACCACCTGTCTCCCCTGGTTTGTGGACACACGGGCCATCGTCTATCGCAAGGATGCGCTGGAGCTGGCCGGCCTTGACCCCGACCAGGCCTTTGCCGATTGGGAGAGCTTCGATGCTGCTCTGGCCCAACTTAAAGAGGCCAACCCCGACATGTACCCCATTGCCTTCCCCGGCAAAAACGACTGGAACGTGCTCCACAACTTCGCCCCCTGGGTTTGGGAGGCCGGCGGCGATATGCTCAACCCTGGCAACACAGCCGCCGTTTTCAACAGCCCAGAAGCGATTGAGGGAGTCAAGTTCTACGCCAGCCTCTACACCAAGGGCTACACCCCAGAAGATGCTTTGGAGCTTAACAGCGCCCAGATTGACGGCCGCTTTGGTGAGGGGCAGGTGGCGATGGTCATCTCTGGGCCCTGGCTGGTGAAGAATTCCCAGACTCCCCAGGACGCGGGCGGCTTTGCCGGCACCGAGGCCGCCGAGAACCTGGCCGTCCACCAGATCCCGGCCGGGCCAGCCGGGCGCTACACCTTCGTCGGCGGTTCTAATCTGACCGTCTGGCGCGCCAGCAAGCATCCGGCCGAGGCGGTGGAATTCGTCAAGTTCCTGGTCTCTAAAGAATCTCAGGTGCGCTACAGCGCCAACATCGGCATGATCCCGGCCCGCAAAGAAGCGCTGGCCGATCCCGCCTTCAGCGACGATCCTAACTACAGCGTCTTCGTGGAGGCGGTGGACAACGGCAAGTCATACCCGGCTATCGCTGCCTGGGGGCCGCTGGAGACGGCTATGGTCAAGCATCTGGGCGCGCTGTGGGACGACGTGGCCGGTGTCAACGGTCCTTTCGACCCCGACACGATGATCCCCGCCCGGTTGAACGAGGCTGCCCAAGAGGTGGATGCTCTGCTGGCTACAGCCGCCGTCGCCGCTCCATAAAAAGTCTCTTTTTTTGGACCGGGTTGGGAGCGCTCCCAACCCGGTCCCTGCCCTCGTATCTCCACATATCTTCTCAAAAAACAGGGGCGAACCCTGGCGACCGTAGGGACTGCCCCAAATTACCAGGAGATTCTATCTCACAAAGGAGGAATTCAAATGCTATCCAACATTGCTCGCAAAATGGCGATCCTCCTCGGAGTGGCGGTCGCAGTCGGCCTGTTGGAAAGCCACCTGCTTCCCTGGCCGGCCTCGGCGGAGGTGGCACAATCTACGTTCTCACAGCAGAGCGGGCCAGAAGCAACCAGGTCCAGCAGCCCGCAGGCTATCAACGCGCTGACTCACCTGCGCCAGGTGATGGATCAATACACCGACTTCGATGTGTACTCCGAGAAGTGGGCCGTCTCTAATCATTTTGTCCCTTCTGGCTGGATGGGAGATACCGGCGACATCACCTTTGACGATGCCAGCACCACCAATCCCCATACCGGGGGGACCGCTATCCGCATAGATTACTCCGCCACCGGTGGCCAGGGCTGGGCCGGCATCTATTGGCAACATCCCATAGACAACTGGGGCACTGTGCCCGATGCCGGTTATGACCTGAGTGGCGTCAGTCGTCTCACTTTCTGGGCGCGGGGCGCTAACGGCGGCGAGCAGGCCGAGTTCAAGGTGGGTGGGATTGACGGCCCGTACCCAGATTCGCTGCAACCGGCGGTCTCCACCGGCGTGGTTACGCTCACCTCTGACTGGCAACAATATACCATTGACCTGACCGGCAAAGACTTGAGCTACGTCATCGGCGGTTTTGTATGGGTCACCAACCAGACCCAAAACCCCAACGGGGCCACCATCTACCTGGATGATATCCGTTTCGAAGACTACACCCAGAAGCTACGCTTGCTGGAAAGCTACGTGGCCGATCCCAACTGGGTCCCGCCCCGGCCGATGGACAACTATCGCAATTTTTACGTTTACCAGGACGAAGGATCGCCTTACAACGGCTACCTCGAATCGGGTTGGATGGGCGACTACGGCGACGTCACCTTCGACGCTGGCGACGCTTCAGCACCCTACAGCGGGGCGACCGCCGTTCGCATTGACTACTCGGCCGCCGGCAGCCAGGGCCAACAGTGGGCCGGCATCTACTGGCAGGCGCCGGCCTACGATTGGGGCGACCGGACCGGCGGCTTTGACCTGAGCGGGGCCGCGCGCCTCACCTTCTGGGCCAGGGGCGCAGTCGGCGGCGAAAAGATCGAGTTCCTGGTGGGCGGTATCCTGGGCCAGTATGCCGATTCAGTGCAGCCGGCGCGTTCCACCGGCGTAGTTACCCTTACTGCCGACTGGCAGCAGTACGTCATAGACCTGGCCGGCGCTGACCTGTCGCGCATTGCTGGCGGGTTTGCCTGGACGGCCACCCAGGCTGACAACCCAGGCGGTGCTACTTTCTATTTGGACGATGTCCGCTTCGAGAACGCCTCGACCGACCCGGCTCTGGCCGATGCCTTTCTGCCTCCGCCCTTTGATCCTGATTCTTACATGATGGACGTGGGGCACACTTACGACAACGCCCTGGCCCTGCTGGCCTTCCTGGCCGGCGGCGACCCGGATGATGCCGCCCGCGCCCAACTGCTGGCCGACAGCCTGATCTTCGCCCAACAAAACGACGAGGCCGGCGACGGGCGGGTTCGCAACACCTACTACGCCCGCGACCTAAGCACCAACACCGGCGTTGCCCGCCACAACTACGACAAGTATGGCAACGGCACGACAACCGGCAATGTGGCCTGGGCCATGCTGGCCTTGCTACGTTACTATGAGCTTTACGGCGGCGACCAGTATCTCGACGCCGCGCTACAATTAGGTCAGTGGATTGTGGATAACACTTACGACACGCAAGGGCCGGGCGGCTACACGGGCGGGGTGGCCGGTTGGGAGCCAAATCAAGAGGTGCTCACCTACAAATCCACCGAGCACAACATTGACGTGTACGTCGCCTTTATGAAGCTTTACGAGGCCACCGGCGACTCCGTCTGGCGCGAACGAGCTATGCACGCCAAGAACTTTGTGGCCGCTATGTGGAACGACAGCGAGGGTTACTTTTACACCGGCACCCAGCCCGATGGAGTGACCATCAACGCCGATGAGTTACCCCTGGACGTGAATACTTGGGGGGTGTTGAGCTTGGGCGAGGTGGACAACTACGGGCGCGGCTTGACCTATGCCCGCTGGAATCACTTGACCCGCGACAACACAAGTGGTGTCGTGTTCCAGGGCTTCGACTTCAACGACGACCGGGATGGGGTGTGGTTTGAGGGCACGGCTCAGATGGTCACAGCGCTTCAGGTGCAAGGCGTCAATGGAGAGGCCAACTTTTTCCTGGACCAGCTTCGTCTGGCGCAGAGCAGTGCGCCCCATACCAACGGCCTGGGCATCGTCGCTGCCAGCCAGGATGGCCTGACCACCGGCTTCGATCTGCCCACCGGCGGTCCCTGGCATTACTACAACCGCCTGCACGTGGGTGCCACCGCCTGGTTCATCTTTGCCGAACTGGGGTACAACCCTTACTGGGGCATCCCAACCGATGCGCCCATCCCTTACGAGGGAGTGTATTGGTAGTCCCAACTCGATTAATTTTTGAAAGACTGTCACTCTGTCAGCATTTTGGCTCTTCAGGGTTTGGCGTGGAACGCACCAGATGTAGGGGCAGGTTTGAAACCTGCCCCTACCAGATATGGGATTTTCCACGGCAATTCCCAAAGAACCCAACATTTTTCGCAGGACAAACTTTAGTTTGTCTGGCGGCACCTGCGACAAGCTAAAGCTCGTCCTACATAAATTTACGGCTCGTAGTGGCGACTTTAGTCGCTCATTGAGCGGCGGGAACGACTAAAGTCAGGTAGAGCATCAAATTTATCAGGGAGGCCCTCAAGCGATGCAGACAGAAAGAGAAGCGGTACCGGCCATACAACCGAAAAAGAAATCGGCCCGGTCAAGCAACTTGAGGAGCCGGCTGCGCTCGCTCCGGCAGAACGTCGCCCGGCACCGGCTGGCCTACCTGATGATTGCGCCCACCGTGTTGGCTATGCTCTTGGTCCATCTGGTACCTACCGTTGAAGCGTTTTATATGTCACTGCTCAACCTCAACCAGTACACCCTGGGCCAATTCCTGGCCGCCCCCTTTGTGGGGTTGGCCAACTATCGCTTTCTGCTGACCACTCCCGATAACCCCATCGTGAGTGGATTGGGAAACGCTGCCCGCAATACCATGATCTATACCCTCACCGTCAACGCTGGCACCTTGGGAGTGGGGATGATCACCGCCCTGCTGCTGAATCGCTCTTTCCGGGGACGCGGGCTGGCCCGTACCCTGCTGCTGATGCCCTGGGTGGTGCCCACCTATGCCGTGGGCCTGCTGTGGGGGATGATGTGGCTGCGAGATCGGGGTGTGGTCAACATGCTGCTGGTGGACTGGCTGCACCTGCTATCCGACAAGCCTTTCTGGCTCATCGGCCCCAATACCCTGTGGGCCATCATTATCCCCACTATCTGGCGGCAACTCCCCTTCTCTACGGTGATGCTCCTCTCGGCGCTGCAAACGGTGCCGCTGGATCTGTACGACGCAGCGGCCATTGATGGTGCCTCAGCCTGGCAACGCTTCCGCTACATCACCCTGCCCCTCATCCGGCCGGTGGTGGCCATTATGTTGCTGTGGGGTGCTATCTTCACCGTCTTCGGCTACAACATTGTGGTCATGATGTTCGGCAATGGGGGCGGCTATCCCGGCGAGTGGGGCGACTTGCTGATGCCGGCCCTGGAGCGTCAGTCGTTCCGTTACTGGCTCTTCGGCCTGGGCGCAGCAGCGTCTACGATGATGATGTTCGGTATGATGGTCCTGGTGATGGTCTGGTACCGTATCTTCCGCACCTCGTTGATCCAGGAGTGATCCAATGGCAATCCTTTCTCCCCGACTGCGTAAACAGCTCACCAACCGCCTGGCCGACCTGCTCCTGCTGGGCATCATCGTGGCCGTCCTCTTTCCCATCGTCTGGATGGTGCTCAACTCGTTCAGGACCAACCAGGAGATTCTGACGACCTCTGCCCTGCTGCCTCGCCAGTGGCAACTGCGCAACTACGTGGACCTGTGGCAGCAGGTCAACTTTGGTCTGTACTTCCGCAACAGTCTGATCGTGTGCGGCACGACAACCCTTATCGTCAGTCTATTGGCTACCTTCAGCGGTTATGCCCTGGCCCGTTTCCGCTTCCCTGGCGCCGACCTGTTCGGCCTGGCCGTCCTGGGCACGCAACTTATCCCTGGCATCCTTTTCCTGCTGCCCTTGTATGTCAACTTCATCTTCATCAAGAAACGCCTGGGCCTGCCGCTGGTCGGAACCAATGTCGGGGCTATCGTGCTCTACACGGCCTTCTTCCTGCCCTTATCCCTGTGGATCTTGCGCGGCTTCTTCGCCGCCATCCCCCGCGAGCTGGAGGAGGCGGCCCTGATTGATGGCTGCACCCCCTTTGGCGCTTTCTGGCATATTGCCCTACCCCTGGCCCGGCCCGGCCTGGTAGCTACCGCCATCTACGTCTTCCTCACCGCCTGGGACGAGCTTCTCTTCGCCTGGGTGCTCGACGTGCGCACCATCCCGGTCGGCATCCGGCTCTACGTGGGTCAATACACCAACCGCTTCGACTTGATGTCGGCCGCCTCGGTGGTGGCCACCCTGCCGGTGCTGGTCATCTTCTTCCTGCTCCAGCGACAGATGATCAGTGGCCTCACCGCTGGCGCCGTCAAGTGAAGCGGTGGAAGTGAGCGCTCAGGTATCCGTCTGTTCCTCACTTACCGTCCGTCCCATTTGCCCATTTGCCGATTCGCTGACTCGCTGATTCGCTGACTCGCTGATTCGCTGATTCATCCAAAGGAGCCTACCTATGCCAACATCCTTATCCTCCCTCTTCCGCCCGCCGGAGATCCCGCCCGCTGCCTGGAGCCGTCCTATCGGTCAGTCGGTGGACAACCCCGCCCGGCCCCGCGTTGTGCAACAACCAACTTTCGACGACGGCTATTGGCAGGGATTGCCCCTGGGCG
>JAJRXB010000207.1 GCA_024276515.1 Chloroflexota bacterium | reverse complement strand
AGGTCAACCCGGCCGCTGGCCACGGCAATTCCGTCACACGGCATATCGCACCTCCTGATGTTGGATTGAACGCAAAAGGGCGATCAATCCCCAAGGGGACCGGCCGCCCGTGTCCAAGAATCAAAGAGGGCAGTTGGTCCCCTCCGGGGATTGACCGCCCTCAAAAGTTCAGTATAATAGCGGTTAGCCTGCCGGCTGCCAGTCCAGCCGGTGGGTCAGGGCCATAACGGTGTTCGCCGCACCGTTATGGCCCGCTTTTTTATGCTACAGCATCTGGTACGATTTGATGCCTTCTTGTGCTCTCGCGGTAGTCATCCGGTTCCTTCGCTACAAACCCAAATCGCGGTAGACGTCACGACGATGCCTTACCCTGAGCACCGTCACCAGAAGGTCATCCTCGTCCACATCGTAGATCACCCGGTAATCGCCCACCCGGATGGACCATGCTCCCACTCGCTTCAGCTTCTTGCAACCCGGCGGACGTAGGTCCTCAGCCAGGCCACGGATGGCTACGACGACACGGTCACGGTCCACCGGGTGAAGCGCCCGCAGCTCTTTCCCGGCGGATCGTTTAAGCTGGAGCCGATACCGCATCCAGTTCTGCCTCGAACGTTTCCCAGTCGGTCGCCGGCTCCTCACGCCGCATCAAAACCGCCAGGCTATCCTCCAGTTCCTCGATTCGCTCCAGCATCGCTTCGTAGGTATCGTAGCGTACCACCACCGCCTGGGGTTTGCCGTACACGGTGACGTAAATCGGGTCGTCCAGTTTTCGCACCAGGTCGGTGAAGCGCTGACGAACCTCGCTCACGTTCAAAATCCTGGTAGGCATCCGCACCTCCTGTTAGCCATTGGCTTGTGCAAGATTGTAGCATATCCGGTATACGTTGTCAAGTCCGATAAGGGTCTCGTAGATGTGAGGCGAAGCCACCCTTGCGGCGTGGCTGCGACGAGAGGACCGGGGAAGGCAGGCGCCTGTCCCTCCTCCCCCGGCTTATGTGAGAAGAAACCCGCCCGGCTCGGTCGCATATGGGACAATATGCGGTCGCGGCAGTCGACCACCACGACGGTCCCGTCCTCCAGGACCAGGTGGAGGTGGCGACCGATGAACGTCATTTCGTCCACCCGGGCGGTGATGCGCCCGGAGACGCGACCGTCGGCTTCTCGGGTCGCCAGGGTGACAGCGTGACTGCCGATGTCGGCCACTACCTGGCGCCCACCGTAGTGGGTTTGTCCGTTGATGGAAGCGGGGACGAACATTGGTCACCTCCCAACGCTAAGGTTAAGGCTGAGGTCGAGGTTAAGGTTTCCGCCAGCCGCAGCGCGAGCACTGGTCGAGGCAAGATGGGTTCAGCAAACCACAGTTCAGACACGTCCAGCCGGAGCCGATGAACTGTCGAATGTGATGGGTGATTTGTCGCAACATGGCAAGCCCTCCTTTGGTAAACGCAAAGGGGCTTTTTCTTTGCCGGGGGTCCGGCTGATGAAGTACAACATCTCACCCTCCTTTGTGTCTGGCGCAGCCGGGTGATGCTGCTGCGCCAGACCGTTGGACTTGACGCTCCGGTCGCGGGCCTTTCTTTTTCAACTCAAACACCTTTAGCCGACGCCACTTTACCTGTTATGGCCTCGGCTATGGTTTCAGAGATGAGATGATATGTTCCGTATGCGGATCTCATCGGCGCGTCTCAAGGTTAAACTTTGTTCGGAAACTCGTCCGCCTTTTTGGCATTGCAGGACAGGGAAGGAGTGGGAGGAAGTGAGAACTACGGGGAAGTAGAGGGCCAAACAAGACATTCAAGCCATCAGCCAACGCTTCATCGAAGCCGTGGCCGCCTCGGGAACGGTCAACTCCCTGACCACGGTAAGATGGTATCGCACCCGGCTGAAGACCTTTCTCTCCTGGATGGAAGCCAACTGGCGTATCGCCCTGGACGATGCTGCCTTCAACGCTTTCGTCCTCAACCTCAAACGGCGAGTCGCCGAGGGGACCCTTTCCCCGGACTCACTGCCCGGATTCTACCGGGTTCTGCGTCGCTTCGGCCGCTGGCTCGAGGCCGAAGGTTACGTGCCAAAGAATCCGGCCCGGGCCTTGAAGGCGCCCCGTCCCAAGAACCGGCGGGCTCCCAAAGCCCTCTCGGACGACGAGGTGGAAAGGATGCTGGCCGCCTCCCCGAATTTGTCAAATGGCCACGTTCAGGCTATAATTCGATTACAATAACCAATACAATAACCAAATAAAAACTTCTTTCTTCTTTCCCTTTCTTCCTGTTCTTTCTCTCTCTCGTTTGTCTGGCGGCGTAGCTCAGTGGCCAGAGCAGGGGACTCATAAGCCCTTGGTCGGTGGTTCGAGTCCACCCGCCGCCACTCCCCGCTATGACGCCTGCCGCGTTGGCCCATCCCCCGCGGGCCTGCTGCGGCAGGCGCTTTTTCATAGGGAGATGAGCACCCATGACATTCATCCATAGGTTTTGATAAAATTGGGACAAGCTCCTTGACAGGGGCCTTTCCTCATATCCTCTTCTGGGTCATCTCCTTACTTACCTCCTCCCCTGCCACCTCCAGCCTCTCGGCCCCTCAAGCGCGCCGCATCTTAAGGGAGGTTCATCATAAAAAACTGCCGACGACACCTAACTTTGGCCTATCGCCTGTTGCTCGTCTTCGTCCTGACCCTCAGCACCGTCTGGCCCCTGGCCGGCCCCTCGACTCCGCTGGGAGCCGCTCCCCCCGATACGCCGCCCAGCCCGACCCCACCGGTTCCTCCCACGCCCGGCCCATCCGAACCGCGGCTGGTACATTGACGACTTCGACATCTCCAGCACACCGCCGCCCACCTGCGCCGACGGCCACGAACCCAACGACACCCCGGCCGGGGCCACGTCCATCGCCTACGGCCAGACCCTCAGCGCCGACATCTGCCCCGGCGGTGACTACGACTACTACCGATTCACCGGCACGGCGGGCGACAAGGTGGTGGTGGATATTGACGCCAAGGACAATGGCTCTCTGCTCGATTCCTATATCTTCTTGCTGGATGGCGACGGAACGAATGTCTTGGCCGAGAACGATGACGAGATCCTGTACGAGGTGCAAGACTCACACCTCGGCTACCAGTTGCCGCACGATGGCACTTACTACATCAAGGTCCGCGCCTGGGACCACCCGTCGGCCGGCGGCAGCGACTATTTCTACGACATCACCCTGCTGCGCGACGAGATCAGCCCTTCAGCCCGAATCACTTCCCCGGACCACAACGCCTGGCTCGATCCCGACTTGCAGACCATCACCACCGACGTGAGCGACAGCGAAAGTGGCATCCGCCACGTCACCTTCTACTGGCACGACGCGGATTGGGAGAACTCCGATTGGATTGTGCTGGAAGATGACTGGGATGGTCGCGACGGCTGGACCTACGATTGGGACACCAGCGGCATCCCCGAACAGCAAGGCGGAGCGGTCTACATCTACGCCTACGACTGGGCCGGCAATTACGCCGGTTGGGGGTCGTACAGTCTGGGGATGGACCGCACCCCACCCACGGTGTCGGCCAGCGTCTCGCCCCTGTACGGCGACGCCCCCTTCCTCGACTTCTGGGTCACCTGGTGGGACGGCTGGGACAACCTGGCGGGCATCGCCAGCTACGACGTCCAATACCGGGACGGACCAGGTGGTACCTGGACCAACCTGCTGACCGGCACGGCCGACACCTACACTCGCTTCGTCGGGCAGGATGGGCACACCTACTACTTCCGCACCCGCGCCCGCGATTGGGCCGGCAACCTGAGCACCTACGCCGGCGGCGACGGCGACGTGCAGCACACGGTGCAAATCTGCGCCACCGCAGCGGATGCTTACGAGGGGGATGACAGCCACGCCGTTGCCAAAACCATTGCCACGGACGGCTCCTGGCAATCCCACAACTTCCACGCCGCCGGCGACCAGGACTGGCTGCAATTCACGGCCACGGCCGGCGTCACCTACACCCTGGTGACGACCAACACCGGCGGTCACGCCGACACGGTGCTCTATCTCTACGAGGACGACGGGACGACCCTGATCGACTCCAACGACGACGATCCCGACAACTGGCCCGCCTCTCGCCTGGAATGGGGCGCCGACCGGGGCGGCGTCTACTACGTCAAGGTCGAGCACTGGGACCCCTATGCCTATGGCTGCACCACCGGCTATGACCTGTCCATCGCCGAAACGGGGAGCTTTGAGCCACCGGCCAACAACGTGTACCTGCCGGTCATCATGAGAAAGGCCCAGTAGCAAGAGAGGGTGAACGGCGCCAAAACAAAACTGCCGAAGTCTTGCAAACTTCGGCAGTCTTGCCCTATGTCTAAACTCGCTCCCGGTGGGTCTATGACTCACCGGCCGACGGGTCGCAGACCCGCTGGGAGCTTGACAAGCATGAGAAAGTTTACAGCGTTGGCCTCCACACCCTGATACCGGAGACTCGCTCGAAGTCTCGGTCGTTGGTCGCCAGGTGGATGATTTTATGCCGCTTCATCACCGCCGGCACCAGACTGTCGTTGGTCATCAAGCCGTACTCTCGTCGAAAACGTTTGCTGCCGTGCAGGTCCACGTGATCCACCGGCTTGATGTCTACTTTCATCCGCGCCAACTCGCTGGCAACATCCAGGTGCTGGCTCAACCCCTGGATGACATCGGGGTGGCCTTTCAAGTAAGTGATCAACGCTTCCTTGGGAACAGAGAGGGTCCTGGCCGCTTCGTAGACGATGGCCCGGTGGATCACCTCGGCGACGACCATCGAGGAAGTAATCGCTCTAATCTCACCGCCGGCTGCTCGACGGAGAAAAGCGGTGCAAAGGTCAGCCGTTGGCGTAACTCTGGTGAAATGGTAGGCCAAAATGTTGGCGTCAGCGAAAACAACGCTCCCAGCAGGCAGAAGACCGAGTTTCATAGGGGCAGGTCGTTCTCCAGTACTTCATCGCTCTCGATGATCCATTGCGCCAGATGCGGCGACAGTGATCCCCAACTGCCGGCCGTCTGCTCGACCACCTGCAGCGCGTCCTCGGTGCTGGTGAACCCCACCCACGGTTCGCCGCCGTTGTCGCCAGGCAGGTCTAACTCTTCTGCCTCGGGAATCTGGATGTCGAAGCGCTGCCCTTCGTCAAGGTCTTCTAACGCGACCTGGGGGATGAGCACCCCATCGCGGTAAATGACGGGGATGGTCTTGACCATTTTTGAATGCCTCCTGCTTCACAATAGAGTTGTTCCCTTTTAAGCAAAAGCAGGTGACAGTCACTTGAACTGGCGCAAAAAACGGGGTGATTTTTTCAAATTCTGACCTGATAATTGTGCCAAAAGTGACTGTCACCTCAGCACAGGGCCAGTTGTCGGCCAGACCAGGCTGCGGTGGTAGCGCTTCGATTGTAGCACGGCGGTCTGGGGGTGTCAAACACCCCCTATTGCCGGACCATCAAAGTGTGTCTGCCGACAGATTCTCTCGGATGACGCCGAGTACTGCTTCCAGGTTGGTTTCGGTTGAAGGTTGAACGCCGGCTTGTGTGGCCACGTGTTTGTGGTGGGGATGGGTAGACAGATGGGGATGATGTGGGGCATTGTCCCAGCCTACGATGAGGTCGTTGTGGGCGTCGAGCCAGTAGTAAGCGTATTTTTCCAGAGCCCCGCCGCGATATTGCTCATTGAGGCGCAGATTGCTCCCATCTGTCAGGAGTATCTTGAGTTTGAAGGAGTTGAAGTTCACAACGAGGGGGGTGACTGAGACGACGAACTCACCCAGGGTATCAAGGATGAGCGCGACTCTATTCTGCAAACGCGAGAGCATCGGCCCCTTCACCTGTCGGGGACTCGGCCAGGATGGTCTTGAGAGTCTCCAGAATCTGGCGGGTTTCGTCGTAAGTGGCCTGCCAGCCGGACCACTCCACGTAATCTTCGTGCGCTTCCAAACCGGCATTCTCCGGCAGGCCGATCTCCTGCAGACGAGCGAGGTTCATCCCGTATTTGCTCTCAAAGCGGGCCAGTTCCCGCGTAGCCAGGGCCAGCCGGCTTTCCATCTCGGTGAGCAGCAGGCGCGCTCCATACAGCGCCAGTCGCTTCCGCTCCGGCGAGGGCAGAGCGGCCAGCGAGGCCTCGATTTTGAGGGTCGATTCAGCACTCATAACGGCCCGTCCTTTCGGGTGACAGTTCAATCGTAAGAGCGCTTCGATTGTAGCACGGCGGTTTGGGGGTGTCAAACAACTCCGCTCGCGCATTGTCGAGCCCAGGCCAACACCGATGGCCTGGGCGATGGCGCCAACCGGGGGCCGGCCTGGAACGACTCAGCGACCGCTCCCGGCGACACCCGGCCCCCGCCTATGAAACTTATTAGTACAGCGAGGCATAAATACGTTCCCGGTTTCTCACGGCCCTTCTATGGGAGAAAGCCGCGCCTGAATGGGGATTCCCGGGCTACGGGAGCCCTGGTAGCGCTGGAATCCCCATTCCGGCGCGGGCCCTGTATCCAACCTAACCGGTAACGAATTTACGCATCGCCGTACTTAGGCGGT
>JAJRXB010000206.1 GCA_024276515.1 Chloroflexota bacterium | reverse complement strand
TTTTGGTGATACTCGCTCCCCGTGGTATAATAGCCGCCGTCTCAGCTTGAGAAGGAAGGATGATGCGAACATTATGACAAAGAGAGCCACTATGACCCTGCTGGCGGGGGCGCTTTTGCTTGCCAGTGGACTGGGCTGTTCGCTCCGACAGAGGTTGGCCCAACGATTTGCCGTCGAGCCGACCGTCACACTGGCGCCAACCAAAACACCGCGTCCGACGTTCACGCCGACGCCCGATTGGACGCCCACGCCAACCATCACACCCACCCCAACGAATACGCCCATTCCCACCGATACGCCAACGCCGGTACCGACCGACACGCCGACACTGGCGCCGCCCACACCCACCTTTACCCCGGCGCCGCCCACGCCCACCTTTACCCCGGCGCCACCGACAGCCACCTTCACCCCGGCGCCGCCCACCGCCACGCCAACGCCTGATTTTCCCTTCTACGTGGCGGATCGAAGCAATCGTGAGTACACTCGTACCACCAACAGTCAGATCATCATATTTGTAGAGATCCTTAACGCGAGTGGTACTCCCCTGGGAGGGTACAAAGTGGTGGGTGACAGCACCACCGGTCAGCATTTTGTGTCCGGCGAATCGTGTTGGGAGTGGTGCAAGGCCACACCACCTGGCGGCTACGCCAAGGTGGCGAACGTAACTTTCGAGCCAGGGCCTTTCATCGACGGCGCCTGGAACATTTATCTGGTGGATGGTGCCGGCAACCAGGTTTCGCCCGTGGTCTCCTTCCCCTACAGCACCGACCCCAACCAGTGGGTTTGGGACCATATCTTATTCAAGCAGAAATAGCATTTGAAAAATTGATTTTAGCGCATCCTTTGGCCCCTCGCCCCGACATCCGAAACGGCGTCGGGGCGACCATTGTCCTGCAAGATTAGACAAAGACGAACGTCGGCAATTCCGTTGAGAACGTAACCGGTCAGCCTGGGGCCGAGAAACCCGGTTTTTATTCAACTTCGTTGGCTGGTAGTCTCCCTCTTGCGTGTTGGTGATGAATCTTTTCAATTTTCACCGCGAAGACGCCAAGAGCGCGAAGAAAACAAGGAAAATCTTGGCATCCTTTTCCGCAGGGATGCCGGCCTATGCGACTTGGCGGTGAAAAAGCCCCAGATTCGCCCAACAACACTCATCGGGGACACTACCCGTTGGCTACCAAAACTCGAAAACCGAAGGGAATCATTCAACCTGGTGATAAAACACAAATCGCTATTGAGCCTGTTGCTGGTGGTGACCCTGGTGGGGAGCCTGGGCTGTTCCGTGGGCAGACTGCTGGTCCGAGTGCCTACACCCACTCCCGAACCGACCAAAACGCCGCGTCCCACCTTCACCTTCACCCCCAACTGGACGCCGACGCCGCCCCCAACACCGACAGCGACCCTTCGGGCTGAGCCTCAGGACGAAGCCCCGCCTACCGACACCCCAACACCGGGGGCAACCGAAGAAGCGGGCGAGACCACGGCAGAAGCGGCACCCCCGACCGACACCCCCATTCCGCCGCCGACCAACACACCGGTCCCTCAGCCGCCAACGGACACGCCGACGCCAGAGCCACCGACGGCGACGCCAACGCCGGCCTTCCCCTTTAGAGTGGTGAATGTGCTGAGCCATCCCATCGAACCGGCCAAGAACCTGACGTACATCACCGGGCTGGTAGGCATCGTGCTCAGTGAGAACCCGCCCGACTATCGCTTCCCCGGTGGCTATCGGATGCGGGTGATTGACCCCGCCGGGCAGACTCACTACAGCGAGGTGACCGGCGAGGGGACGCCTGGTCATAGTCGGTGCCCGGGCTGCGGCGACGATCACCCGGCGAACATGAAGGTGGAGTTCACGCCCTACATCGCCGGCACCTACAAGGTCGCTTTGATGCAAGGCGACGCGCAGGTTTCCAACGAAGTAGAGTTTCAGGCCGATCCTGCCGAACATTACTTCTGGATCGAATTTCGCCAGGACGCGCCATAGGTGCCAGGCACTTGTAAATGTCACGTTGCCGGGGCGTCACCGGTGATTTCCGCTCAGACTTCGGAAGTTTCCCGTGGAGCATTTCGCAGGCAAAACAAGCTCGGAAGCGTGTCAAAGGTTGCTGGATAGAATGCCATTGAGACTTCCGAAGCCTTGTGCCTGAGTAGCTTGACAATGTCACATTTGTCGTTGCGAGCCTCCGAAGGAGTGCGAAGCAATCTCCTACGATACATTGTGGCGATTGCTTACCCCGTTCGGGGCACAGGTACCCCGTTCGGGGCACAGGTACCCCGTTCGGGGCACAGGTCGTCGCTACGCTCCTCGCAATGACCGGTTTGGCGGTAATATGACATCGTCAAGGTAGTACCCCAAATCTTTGTAAAGAGTGAGTGAGATGTTATACCAACAGCGCACAAAAGTTTTGATAACTTTGGCAGCCATCCTGACATTGGCCAGCCTGGCATGTGGTGTGACCGATCGAGTGGAGACGCTGCTGGTCGGCAACTCAGCCGAAGCAGTGCCTTCTCCTACCCGTACCCCCTGGCCCCCCTTCACCCCCACGCCAGAGAGCGTGGCGGTCGTACCGCCCGGCGGGCAAGACGCCACAGCATCGAGCAACCCGCCGACGCCCACGCCGACGCCCACCGACACGCCGACGCCCCTGCCCCCTACCGATACGCCAACGCCGCCACCCACCGATACGCCACCCCCACCGACCAACACACCGCCCCCACCCCCGCCGACCAACACACCGGCCCCGCCGCCGACGCCCACGCCACAGTACCAATTCTCGCCGGGTCCCTGGTATGCCGGCGACCGAAACGACTCTATCGTCCGTTTCTACGGGCATCTCAAAGACGCAGCCGGCAACCCGGTCAACGGCTACTCGGTCAAAGCCACCTGTGGCAGTTTCTCCGTCCTCTCCTTCCCCAGTGGGCCCAGCCCCGTTGCCCCCGACTGGGCGCCGGGCTGGTACGACATCGTCTTTCCCAACCCCATCTCGTGCAACTTCACCTTGCAGGTGGTGGAATATCAATGCAACACACCCGGCTACTTCGACGCCCAGTGCAAAGAGGTCAAGCCCCTCTCCGAAGCGGTCCCGGTGACCACCGACGTGGCTGCCGGCGAGACCATCATCGTCGCTGATTGGATTAAGAATTGGTGAGATAAGAAATCCTCCCGCAGGTTTCGAACCTGCAGGAGGATTCCCAAATCCCCTGCCCCGCGCTAACTCTTCGATTGCTGCCAGAGGGTCTTTGGCGTATAATCAGTCACAAAGCCAAAACACGGAGGCCCAAGATGGAAACAGATACCACTGTGACACTCCAGGGACCCGTGGTGGTGTTACCCCTGGAAGAATACCAGGCGATTCTCGACCGTTTGGAGGCCATCGAAGACCTGCTTGACGATGCATTCTTGCGCAGCCCCACCTTGCTCCAGGAGCTGAAAGAAGCCCGGGCAGATTACCAGGCGGGCGAAGGCGGAGACTACGATGAACTGCGACAACAAAAATTGGCAGCCGACGCGCGCTGATGTCGGAACAGTACAAGATTCGGTATGCCAACAAGCGAGTCAAAAAGGCTATCCTCAGGTTGCCGAGGAAGGATTTCGAGTTGGTGGACGCAGCCATCTTGTCTCTCCAACATGATCCTCGCCCTCCCAAAAGCAAAAGGCTTCAAACAACCAGCGAACCGACGTATGAACTCAAGGTACGGCCATATCGGGTACTATATGACGTGTACGATGACGACAAGGTTGTCTTGACACTGGCTGTCATACACCGAAAGGACTTGAAGAAATATCTTCGATCTGCTCGGCTGTAGCTGTGATCGTTTGATTGGATCAAAAATTGGTGAGAGACAGATTTTTTGCAGCCTTGCTCTTTTCACTTCTCCTGCTTCTGGCCTGCGCCCTCACCGGCCTGGCAATTTATCTGGCCTATGGATGGCCGCAAACAGGACAGAGCCTCCAGGTCGCGGTGCCGGCCCCAGACGAGACCCCCACGACCGTCACCGGCCCAATTCTCACGGCCACGCCGGCCCCGGCACGAGACTCCGCGCCCGTCCTCACGCTAACCCCGGCGGCGGGCAGCACCCCCCTTTCCACCCATCCGCCCGCCGTCTTCACCACCACCGAGTCCCTGCTGGCCCACACCGACATCCCCGTCCGGGACCGGCTGGACCTGGCCCGGCGCTTCCGCCTCTCCGACCAACCCATCCCGGCCGTCGTCAATCCCACCCCGCCGACGTACCAGGTCGGCGACCAGGAGACCTTTTGGGTCGGTGAAAGCGACACGTTGCGTCATTTCCAGGTGACGGCCACCCTGCGCTACGTGGGTCCCCACAGCTATTGGTGGATCGAAAATGGCTACGACGTGTCGGACGCCGACGTGACCGCCTCGGCCGAGACGTTTGAAAACACCATCTACCCCACCAATCGCGCCTTCTTCGGCGACGAATGGTCGCCGGGGGTAGACAACGACCCCCGCGTGCACATCTTCATCGGCACCGTGCCGGGGGTGGGCGGCTATTTCTACAGCATCAACGAATATTCCAAACTCATCAACCCCTACAGCAACGAAAAAGAGATGTTTTTCATCAACATCAACGCCGCCCGTCCCGGCAGCGACCGGCTCGATTCCATCCTGGCCCACGAGTTCCAGCACATGATCCACTGGTACAACGACGCCAACGAAGAGACGTGGGTCAACGAGGGACTGTCGGAGCTGGCGATGACCCTCAACGGCTACGACACAGGAGGCGTCGAGCGTGCCTTCACCCAGACGCCCGACACGCAGCTCAACGCCTGGGGCGACTCTCCCAACGAATCCGTCGCCCACTACGGCGGCAGCTTCCTCTTTATGAGCTACTTCCTGGAGCGGTTCGGCGAGGATACGATGCGCCAGGTGGTGGCGCATCCGGCCAACGGCGCCGACGGGTTCAACGCCGTGCTGGCCGCCGAGGGACAGCCCTACCGTTTCGATGACATCTTCGCCGACTGGCTGGTAGCCAACTACCTGGACGACCCGACGCTCGATGAGGGGGTGTGGGGCTACCGCAACCTGTCGGTCAACTCCGTCGCCCTCGATGCCCGGCACGACGACTACCCGGCGGAACGCGAGAGCACGGTAAGGCAATACGCCGCCGACTACATCGCCTTCGAGGGGCAGGGTACGCTGACCATCGAGTTCACCGGGACGACCCAGGTGAAGGTGGTGCCCAACGAACCGCACAGCGGGGTCTACCAGTGGTGGTCCAACCGGGGCGACGACTCGGACATGACCCTCACCCACACCTTCGACCTGTCGGGCGTGGACCGGGCGACTCTGCAATTTTGGACCTGGTACGACATCGAAGAAGATTGGGATTTCGCCTACGTGGAAGTCTCCACCGACGGCGGTCAAACGTGGGACATCTTGCCCGGCCAATACACCACCACCGAAAACAAAAGCGGCAACAGCTTCGGCCACGCCTGGACGGGGATCTCCGGGGGCGGCGACACCCCCCGGTGGGTGCAGGAAGAGGTGGACCTATCGGCCTACGCCGGGCAGGTGATAGACGTGCGCTTTGAATACATCACCGACGACGCCGTCAACCACGTCGGCTTCCTGCTCGACGACATCGCCATCCCGGCCATCGGCTATTTCGACGACGCAGAAGCCGGCGACGGCGACTGGCGAGCGGCCGGCTTCGCTCGCATCGACAACGTGTTGCCCCAGCATTACATCGTGCAGACCATCGAGTTGGGAGAGGAATCGAGGGTGCAGCGCATGTCGCTGGATGAGAACAATCACGGCCAATTGACCATCACCGGCCTGGGCGAAACGGTTGACCAGGTGGTGCTGGTAGTCAGCGGCGTGACCCCCTTCACCACCGAGGTCGCCAGCTACCGCTATCGCGCCACCCTGACACGATGAGCTTCAAATCAACAAATCGGCAATTGGACAAATTTGCGGTAGTGGTAGAAAAGTAAGTGATATGTCATTGCGAGGGAGTGAAACGGACGAAGCAATCCCCGTATTGCAGGCCGGAGATTGCGTCGCTTCGCTCGCAATGACAGACCCTCCGTCACTTACAGTTTAACCACCACCAAATTTGCAAAAGCGCCAGGTTTTTGATTCGCCGATTCGCCGATTTAAGGAGGACGACCGATGCCCCAACGGCCCGGCTTCGAAATTCCCCCGCGCATCACCCCCACCGACGACGACGGCTATTTTGAACAAATGACCAAAGCCATCTTTCAGGCCGGGTTTAGCTGGCAGGTGGTCAACGACAAGTGGCCCAACTTTCGGCAGGCGTTCGATGGCTTCGACGTGGATCGGGTGGCTGCCTACGGCCCAGAAGACGTGGACCGCCTGCTCTCCGACCCGGGCATCGTCCGTAACGGACGCAAGATCGAGGCCACCATCGCCAACGCCATTCAGTTTCAGGCCATCCGCCGCGAATTTGGTTCCTTCGCCGGCTATCTACGCTCGCTGGACGGACTCCCCTACCGGGAACGGCAGAAGACTCTGTCCAGGCGTTTCAAAAATCTGGGGCGCACCGGGACTTTCGTCTTTCTCTGGTGTGTCAACGAAGAGGTCCCCGACTGGGAAGATCGCTAATCCGCAGGGAGGGGCGGTAGGGGTGAGGCATTCCCCTGCGAGCACTTGGCTGGACGATGGTCTGAATTCCGCCCGAAGATATTCGGCTTGGGGAACCAGGTGCGCGGAATGCCTCACCCTTATCAGTCGTTCTGTGACACACGGGGACAACAGCAATTAGTACTACGCACTTGTCATTCTGAGGAGCGAAGTGCCCCGTACGGGGTACGAAGCGACGAAGAATCTCCTTCTGCGACGGTAAGTTGCAAGCCCAAAGTGCGGTTGTAGTATCAGGGGGGACAGGTGACCTACGCTATCTTCGTCGGCGGCACGCTGATCCTGACCGCATTCATCGTCTGGGCCACGTATCGCAGCGCCCAAATGCTCAAACACGTAAAGGTTGATTTCAACCTTCTGTTGTTGCCGGCCGAGAATCTGCTGCGAGTGGGTCTCGTCGTCACCTGTCTGATCTTGGGCTGGGTCAGCGGGTTGTCCCGCGAGCAACTCGGCTGGGTCAGTCACACCCCGGTGACAGACGTTGCCATCGGCCTGGGGGTCGGCCTGGCGGTGCAGGTGACTCTCAACGCGCTGACCAACTGGGCAATCGAGCGTTTCGGCCCGCACATCTATTCGCCGCAGGTCATACTCAGTGTCCTGCCCCGCAACCGGGATGAGTGGGCATTGATATTGCTGGCCCTCTTCCCGGCCGTGCTGGTGGAAGAATTGCTCTTTCGCTCTTTGTTGCTGGGTGGGTTTGCCCCGGTTCTGCCGGTGCCGGTGTTGGTGGTCAGCACGGCATTCCTCTTTGGCTGGATGCACAGTCCCCAGGGGCGTTTGGGTGTGGTGATGACGGCCGTCGTCAGCCTTCTGCTGGCGGGTCTCTTCCTCTGGCGGGGGAGCCTGCTACCTCCCCTGGTGGCTCATTACGTGGTGAATCTTCTCCAGTTGATCGTTGCCCATCGCCATCGCGACAAATTTATTACGTAGCCGAAATCCAC
>JAJRXB010000205.1 GCA_024276515.1 Chloroflexota bacterium | reverse complement strand
GGAATCACCCCGGAATAGGGGTTCCGGGGCTACGAGATGGGGCGATGAGCATCCCGCAGCGCCGGAATCCCTATTCCGGCGCGGGCAGAAAATACAGCCTTTCAATACGCAATTGGTATAAAATTAAGATGCGATTGCCCTACCTGGCCCCTATCGCTGGCTTGACGTGGGAGCGTTTGTTCGGTAAAATCGGGTGCGACTACCGTCCACCCTTCTCTGCCAGCCATCTACCGCGAGGGTGATATAATGGCCCAATCAACGCACAACATACGGCGAATCAGCGTCGGTGAGGCGCTGGACTACATTCTGCGTCACATAACCCCCCTCGACAGTCACCTGGTCCCCATCACCGAAGCGTTGGGTCGGGTGTTGGCCGAGGACGTGGTGTCGGCGGTGGACATCCCACCCTTCGTCAACTCGGCGATGGATGGCTACGCTGTGCGTGCCGAAGACGTGGCCGATGCCAGCCCCGAGTCGCCGGTTGTGCTGTCGGTGGTGGCCGACGTGCCGGCCGGCGCCGTGCCCGACCGTCCTGTGGAGCCGGGCGCGGCGGCGCGGATTATGACCGGCGCGCCCATCCCCCCTGGCAGCGATGCGGTGGTCCCCTTTGAGCAAACCAGCGAAGGACAGGACGAGGCGACGCAAGCTGCCGGGCAGGTGAAAATTTACAAAGCGGTGCGAGCCGGCGACAACGTGCGCGAGGCCGGCGAGGACGTTCGGCGAGGGCAAACTGTCCTCTTTGCCGGACACCTGCTGCGTCCGCAAGACATCGGCATCCTGGCCGCGATGGGTTATCCCGAAGTCAGAGTGGTCCGTCGCCCGCGCGTGGCTATTCTGGCCACCGGCGATGAGTTGGTGAGCATCGACGAGCCTGTCACACCGGGCAAGATTCGCAACTCCAACGAATACACTTCCATCGCTTTGGTCAAGCGTTACGGAGGCGTGCCAGTCCCGCTGGGCATCGCCCGCGACACGGTGGAGGATCTCACGGCCAAGATTCGGGAAGGGCTGGCGCAAAACGTGCACTTCTTTCTCACCTCGGCCGGCGTGTCGGTGGGCGATTTCGACATGGTCAAGAACGTGCTGGCCGCCGAGGGGGAAATGCACTTCTGGCAGGTGGCCATCAAACCGGGCAAACCGCTCGCCTTTGGCATGGTGGGGGGCGTGCCGCTGCTTGGACTGCCGGGCAACCCGGTAGCGGCAATGGTCGCCTTTGAGGTCTTTGCCCGGCCGGCCATCCTCAAACTGGGTGGGCGCACAAACTGGGAGAAGCCGCTGGTCCGCGCCACCCTGGACGAGGACGTGCACAACAGCGGCCGGCGACATTATATGCGGGCCCAGGTGCGCCGGGAGGCGGACGGCTATCACGTGACGACACGTGGCAGCGGCGTGCAGGTGCAGGGGTCTGGCATCCTGTCGTCGTTGGTGTGGGCCAATGGGCTGGTGATCGTGCCGGAGAACGTCACCTTTATCCAGGCCGGCAGCCCCGTAGACGTGTGGATGCTCGATTGGCCCGAGTCTGTGTTCTAAACCATCACGAGTAACTACCTACTCAGCCTGGGGTCGAGAAACCCGGTTTGGCTCATGTCTAGAATCTGTGCATGTCATTGCGAGCGAAGCGAAGCAATCCCCGTTCACCAACGGCTGAGACCGCTTCGCCTCCGGCTCGCGGTGACATGTCGGCACACTTTTCATACATGAGCCCCCAGTTTTTATGCACAAAGTTGGTTTAGCTATCAAAAAAACCGGGTTTCTAAGGCTGTAGCCTGAGTAGTTGCCATCACGAAACGTAAGAGGGATGGGGCAAGGCATTCCTATGGGATCCCCGAAGGGCGGGGGTGGGTGAGGGCTCCCCCGCGCCACCAACGTGCAAGAGGAAGACCACCTACCAACATCGTTGAGGTGAAATATGACAACCAGGCAAAAAAAGCGACGACGTCCCAGGCAGCAACAGGGCATCTCGACCTCCCAGATTCTAATTGTCGTCGGCGTGGCTGTGTTGGCCATCGGCTTGTTGGTGATTTTGAACAGCCGCCCGCAGTCGGCGGCGGTGAGCAGCCTGGCCTACGAGACCGGGGTAACGCCCGAAGGAGAACCCTACAAAGGGTCGCCGGATGCGCCCTTGCAACTGGTGGAATATTCCGACTTTCTGTGCGGTCACTGTGGCAATTTCGCCGACACGCTCAACGCCCTCGGCCCGGATTACATCGAGACGGGCAAACTGCAAGTCATCTACCGCAACTTCGCTTTTTTGGCGCCGGAGTCAGTTCAGGCGGCCCAGGCCGCCGAGTGCGCCCTGGACCAGGGAGCCGACAAATTCTGGCAATATCACGACCTGCTCTTTGCCAACCGGGGGACCGGCATGGGAGCCTACAGCAAGCCAAAGTTGAAGGCATACGCCCAACAGATTGGCCTGGACACGACCACCTTCGACGCCTGCCTCGACTCGGGTGCCAAAGCGGGTGAGGTTCAGGCCGACCTCGACGAGGGAAAAAGCCAGGGCGTGGAGGCGACCCCTACCTGGTTCCTCAACGGTCAAATCATACGCGGCGCACTGCCCGAAAGCGACCTGCGCCAACTCTTTGATAGCCTGTTGTCGCAGGGGTCGTGAAGATGAGAGAGAGCGCATCTTATCCTGTGCCCGCTATCGACTGGCGACGGTGGTTGATGGGTCTCCTGGCCCTGGCCGGCGTGGGGGTGTCGGGCTATCTCACCTGGGCTCATCTGGCGAACCAGTCGGTCGCCTGCGGCCAATCCCACGACTGCGACATCGTGCAGCAGAGCGTCTATTCCGAGATAGGGGGCATCCCCGTTGCCTTGTTGGGACTGGTGGCTTACGTCGCCCTGCTTGTCCTGGTATTGCTAAAAGGCCGCGTACCGGAGGAACTGGACGTCTACGTCCCACTGGCCGTATTTGGCATCTCGTTGATGGGTGTGCTATACTCGGCTTACCTGACCTATCTGGAACTCTACGTGATCTATGCCATCTGCCGGTGGTGTGTCAGTTCGGCGATCATCATCACTGCTATTTTCCTTTTGTCACTGCTCGATTTGAGAGCCGGCGCCGATCCGTCTTGACAGGACTGGTCTTGACCATATTCCGACATAGTGCTTGTCCAGAAACAACTTCGTACTTTACTGAGCCTGCGGTCAGCACGGGTTGCGCCCAGCTCGCGCCTTGATTTGCCGACAAAAAGGCGAAATCATCAACGGACAAGTACATAACTTTGAGGAGAGCGAATATGACCAAAATCATCTGTCGTGCCAGCGATTGCATCTTCTGGGATGATGGCCTTTGTTCGTCGGAAGAGATCACTTACGATTCCGAGCAAGGGTGCCTCACCTACGAGGGCATTGAAGATGTGTTGCTCGAAGATGAAGAAGAGTGGGACGACGAGGACCTCCTGGGCGATGAGTCGCTTGAATGGGGCGACGAAGAAGATGACCTCCTCGACGAGGAGGAGATACTTGACGACGATTGGATCATATAACCGCTTTCTCGATTCAGAATCAGCAAACGACGAAGGCCGGCAAAAGCTTGTGTCCTGCCAACGCAATTTTGATGAGCCAGTTCGGCGTTTGTGGGCGCAGCTTTTGCCCTGTCGTATTTGTAGCAAGATATTTGCCATCAAGCCAGTGGGTCAACCTGCCCCCTGGCTTGTTTTGTAGAGTTGTTCTCTTTTAAGCAACAACCAGGTGACCGGCACTTGAACATCTGCTAGAAAGGCTCTTTTTTGCCATAATGATGCCAGAAATGGCGACAAAAGTGCCGGTCACTTTATTCAGGAACAACTCTTGCATTGAACTCAAGAAAGGACGCAACTCATCCAATGACTACCCACCCCATTGATTTACTTTTGACCCACGGCACCGTGGTCACCATGGACGACGCGCGCCGGGTGATTGAAGATGGTGCCGTGGCGGTGCAGGGGGACGAGATCGTGGCCGTGGGCACCAGTGCCGATCTGGAAGCCCGCTTCGCCCCCCAAGAGACTCTCGATTGCGCGGGGTGTGCCATCATCCCCGGCCTGGTCAACGCGCACACCCACGCGCCGATGACCCTGCTGCGTGGCCTGGCCGACGACCTGCGCCTCGACGTGTGGCTTTATGGCTATATGATGCCGGTGGAGCGAGCGTTCGTGGGCACCGATTTCTGCCGCGTGGGCACTCTCCTGGCCTGTGCCGAGATGGTCCGTTCCGGCGTCAGCACCTTCTGCGACATGTATTATTACGAGAACGAAGTGGCCCGCGCCACCGCCGAAGCGGGGATGCGGGCCATCTGCGCCCAGTCCATCCTCAAATTTCCCACCCCCGACGCCACCAGCTACGAAGAGAGCCTGGCCCATTGCCGCGACTTCATCGAGCGCTGGCTCGATCACCCGCTCATCGTGCCGGCCGTGGGTCCCCACGCGGCCTACACCGCCACGCCCGAGATGCTGAGAGCATCGGCCTCCCTGGCCGTGGAGTACGACGTTCCGTTGCACATCCATATCTCGGAAACGGCTCTCGAAGTGGAAGGAAGCCGAGCCCAGTACGACATGCCGGTGGTCCCCTGGTTGAAGAAGCAGAACATCTTCGAGGCTAAAGTCATTGCGGCGCACTGCGTCCACCTGGACGAGGGAGAGATGCACACCTTGAAGCATCATCGGGCTGGGGTCGCGCACTGTCCCAGCAGCAATCTCAAGCTGGCCAGCGGCGTAGCCCAGGTGCAAAAAATGGTAGACCTGGGATTGCACGTGGGTATCGGAACCGACGGGCCCGCCTCCAACAACGACCTGGACATGTTCGAGGAGACCCGGCTGGCCGCTTTTTTGGCCAAGGGCTGCTTTGGCGATCCAACGGCCTTGCCGGCCAAAACCGCCTTTGCCCTGGCCACCATCGAGGGGGCGCGGGCACTTCACCTGGCGCACGTCACCGGCTCGTTAGAAGCTGGCAAGCGGGCCGACGTCGCCGTCGTCGAGTTGAGCCGGGCTCACGAAACGCCCAAATTCCAGCGCGACCCCGACGCCGTCTACTCGCAGCTCGTCTACGCCGCCAAAAGCACCGACGTGCGCGACCTGATGGTGAACGGGCAGCTTCTGATGCGCAACCGGGAGTTGCTGACCCTCGACGAGGAATCGCTCAAGGCTCAGGCGGAAGAATTTGCCCGCCGCATCGACTCTTTTCTCATCGCCCGCGAAGGGAATTTGCTGTCGAAGCTTCTGGCCATTGGCAGCGGCGTCATCCCGCAAGAGACGTTTGAAATCCAGGTGAAAGTCCGCCTGGACAGCCTGGACGACGTTCTGGCGAAACTGGCCGGCCCAGAGTTGACAGTGCCTCGCTCCTCGGTGCGCGATCAATACGACACCTACTTCCTGTTCAAGGATGGTGAGTTAGGACGATTACGTTATCGCGAGGACGAAGTGCTCGACGAGACGGGCGAGGTGCGAGAGGTATTTTACACGATAACCATGATGGGGCCTGCCCGCGAGCGGGAGTACGACAATTCGGTGGTGCTGACCCGCTCCCGCTACGCAGCGCCAGCCGACCGGAGTCTGCGGTTTTATCGAGAATACTTCAAGCCGGACGAAGAACGGCAGGTGGTCAAACGGCGCCGGCGCTTCCACATCATCTACAAGGACACCGACTTCGCCATCAACCTGGATCAGTTGATGGAGCCCAAAGAAGACGGCTACTACCTGGAGATAAAGAGTCGCACCTGGTCGGCGCGCGACGCCGAGCACAAAGCGGAACTCATCGGCGAGCTGCTCGACCTGTTTGGCGCGAAAACGGAAGACCGGCTCAAAGTGGAGTACGTGGACTTTGAAGCCGAGGGGGATTGAGAACGATTCGGCGCATCACGGGCTGGGGGGCGAAGCAAGAAACCCGTTTTCTCTGAGAAAACGGGCTTCTGATGAGTGTTGTTGGGCCAACCCGGGGCTTTTTCACCGCCAAGTCGCGCGGCGAAAATTGCAAGAGATTCGTCTATGCAAAGAGTTCGCTGACGCGGCAGGCGAAGCCGGGCAGCACGTCACCGCCCTCCAATATCTGGTCGGCGGTCAGCACTTGCGCCTCCTTCAGCGAGCGATATTCTGTCACAGTTTGAGTGTCCGGGTAGACTACCCACACCAGCCGGCAACCGGCTGCCAGCCAATCGGTCACTTTGGACTGCACCATCGGCGCGGAATCAGTTTGAGAAACAACCTCGACCACCAGGTCGGGTGCAATGGCCCAGTAACCTTCCGGCTCCCCCTCTGGCGGAATACGACTTTTAGCGACGAAGGCGGCGTCGGCGGCCCGCACCGTGTCGGGGTTTTCTCGTAGTTTAAAGCCGGTCTCGGCGGCGTAGACGACGCCCAGGTCGTGCTGGCGAACGTGCCGGGTCAACAGAAAGGTCACCATATTTGCAATCCGTCCATGTCTGGGGCTGGCAGGGGTCATCTCACGCAATTCTCCCTCGATCAATTCGTAACGGTGTCCATCGTGGGGCAATCGCAGTAGTTCATCAGCCGTCATCGGCGCAGCGACCGTTGCCACGTTCGCCTCGGTTTCGGTCTGCGTCATTTCCGCCATTTTCGTCCTCCCCACTCTCCGTGTTGGGCCAACGCCCTATCAAAGTATATCGTGGATACGAGTCGACGTCAAGGTCCGTCCAGTGGGCGGCTATGGAAAGCCGCCCTACCGCGGGCAGGTTACCCCACGAAATCCGAACGCACCCTCTAATCCCCGGCCTCCATCTCACCGGCGGGCCGACAGGTAGACGATTTGCGAACTCCAGGCGACGGCCCGGTCGCGCAGGTGACTCTCGAAAAGGGTCTGCACCTGGGCCAGTTCCTCGGCGGAGAGGTGCTGGCGCAGACGCTGGGCGTAGCCGGGCCGCCGACGGTCGGGGCTGTCGCCGAACCAGCGGGCCAGTTGTTCGGCGCCGACGTGCCGCCGGGTTGTGCGCGTCTCTGTTTCAACGCGCACGTGGGACAGGCCCACCGACTGAAAGGCACGTTGCAAATCGGCGGCGTCCCAGTTGACCATCGGGTCGTCGGGGTCGGCGTAGATGGCTTCTTCGGCAGCGACGAGCCGCTGGCGCAGAGCCTCGTCCAGCGGGGACAGGTCCACCAGCCGGTACAGGCGTTGGGCGTGGCGCGGCACGACCTCGGCCAGAGACAGCCGCCCCCCCTCGTCGAGCAGGGAGGCGATGATCCCGGCTGCGGCCGCCTTGTCTGGGTGACGGGTGAGGGCATTGCGCCCGATGATCACGTCGAAGCGCACGTCCCCCTGGCCCTGCCTGGCGATGAGGTCCGGCAGTTCCTCCAACGCGCCGCACAGAATCACCGGCTGCGAGAGGGCGTCGAGATAGGCGGCCTGATTGCGCAACGCCTCGGCGGTCCGCTCGTCGGCGGCCAGCGCCCACACGCCGCCGACCGGCGCGCGCCGGACCGCCTCCCACGTCAGCAGACCGGTCCCGGCGTTGAGGTCCAGGGCCAGGCTGTGCCGTTCAATCCCGGCGGCGGCTATCACCCGGTCGCGCAGGGCGGCCAGTCCCTCGCCCACGTTGCTCAGGGTACGCTGTAGCCAACGGCTTTGGGCGGGGGGCGGAGTCTCTCCCCGTTCGTGGCCCCGATCCCCCTGAATCGCCACCGGCGAGTGTTCTTCTTCCAACATGGCCGCCAGTTGCGCTTCGCGGCGGCGAGCCACCTCTTCTCTGATCTTCCCTTCGTAGCCCTGGTCGGTGGGCTGGTAAAACACCCTCCCTTGCAGATTCTCTGGCAGGTATTGCTGCGCTACCCAGTGGTCCCGGTAGGCGTGGGGATACAGGTAGCCCTGCCCGTGTCCCAGGTCCTCGGCATCGCGACTGGCATCCTTCAGGTGATCCGGGACCTCTCCCTCCCGCTCCCGCTCCACGGCAGCGATGGCGTCGAACAGGGCAAAGGCGCTGTTGCTTTTGGGCGCCGTCGCCAGATAGATGCACGCCTCGGCCAGGTGAAAGCGTCCCTCCGGCAGCCCCACGTAATCGAAAGCCTGGGCACAGGCCGTCACCACGCGGATGGCGTTGGGGTCGGCCATGCCCACGTCTTCCCCGGCGAAGATGAGCATGCGGCGGAAGATGAAACGCGGGTCTTCGCCGGCGTAGAGCATGCGGGCCAGCCAATACAGGGCGGCGTCGGGATCGGAGCCGCGCAGGCTCTTGATGAAGGCGCTGATGGTGTCGAAATGGGCGTCGCCGTCTTTGTCGTAGAGGACGGCGCGGCGCTGGATGGATTCTTCGGCCACGGCCAGGTCCACGTGGATCACCCCCTCCTCGTCCGGGGGCGTGGTCTCGACGGCCAGTTCCAGCGCGTTGAGCACGGCGCGGGCATCGCCATTGGCCACGTTGACCAGGTGATCCAGGGCGTCGTCGTCTATTTGCACGTTGAGCCGACCGTAGCCCCGCTCGGAGTCGGCGAGGGCCTGGTGCGCGATGCGTCGCAGGTCGTCTTCGCTCAGTCGCCGGAGCTGAAAGATGCGCGAGCGGCTGACCAGAGATTTGATGACCTCGAAATAGGGGTTCTCGGTCGTTGCGCCGATGAGGATGATGGTGCCGTTTTCCACGTGGGGCAGCAGCGCGTCCTGCTGAGCCTTGTTGAAGCGGTGCACCTCGTCCACGAAGAGGATGGTGCGTTGCCCATACAATTTGCGCCGCTCCTGGGCGTCGGCAATCGCCCGGCGGATGTCCTTCACCCCGGCCAGCACAGCGTTGATGGCGATGAAGTGGGCCTGGGTGGTGTTGGCGATGATGCGGGCCAGCGTCGTTTTGCCGGTGCCGGGCGGGCCGTAAAAGATGAGCGACGACAGTTGGTCGGCCTGGATGGCGCGCCGCAGCAGCCGGCCCGGTCCCACGATGTGCTCCTGGCCGACGAACTCGTCCAGGGTGCGCGGTCGCATGCGGGCGGCCAAAGGCGCTTCGCGGGCTATTTGTTCCTGGCGGGCGTGGTCAAACAGGTCCATCGTTTCACTCCTGTCGGCTGTTTTTATTTTACCACATCTCAGGTTTGCAAGCATCATGCGCACGGCAGTTTTTCACTTGAGGCTAAACCCTCAAGCTAATAGCTCAAGCCGACTCAAGTCGGCTAAAACGGCCAGATCAGGGCGATTTATCGTCCTTTAACTTTGAGCTTGGGTATTTATGCCCAAGCTTCGCGAAACTCGCCAATGCCAATCCTGCCGAAGGCACGGGCAAATCGTTCGTGCACCCGAGGCAGTAGGGCAATCGCATCTTAATTTTATACCAATTGCGTATTGAAAGGCTGTATTTTCTGCCCGCGCCGGAATAGGGATTCCGGCGCTGCGGGATGCTCATCGCCCCATCTCGTAGCCCCGGAATCCCTATTCCGGGGCGAT
>JAJRXB010000204.1 GCA_024276515.1 Chloroflexota bacterium | reverse complement strand
TTCCAGACGAGCAAAAGTCATCCTGAGCCCGTCGAAGGGTGGCTTTTGCGGCCTGACAGCGGGAAATCGCCCTTCGACAAGCTCCGGGTGATTTCTCGCTGAATCCCAAAATGCCAGGTTATTCCTGAACGCTTCCTATGTTGCCTGAGGAGGTCCAGCCGTATGGATCACGGAGGGAATCGACACCTGTGGATCATGCTACTCTGCTGCCTGATCCCTATCGCTGCTCTGGGGACCATCTTCCTCTTGGGCATCCCGGTCAGCAGTGTGCTTTTGGTCGGGCTACTCTTGCTCTGTCCGCTGCTCCATTTCCTGATGATGGGGGCCGGTGGGCACGCGCACGGCGAGGACTCATCACACTCTGGGCACAACCCGCCCGCCCTGACCGAAGACAATCCCGGAGTTGCATCTGAGAGCAGCCATTCTGGTTGAGCGAAGCAAGCAAAGCATTGGAACAGAGGAGAGAAGCAAAATGAACGTCTCGACTGACGTGTCACCGAATCAGCGCCGCGTCCCGGGGCGCACCGGCCCGTTGATCCTTGCCGGGTTGGGGTTGATTCTCCTGCTGGCGGGGGTCGGTTGGCTGGCAGTGGACCGGATGGTCGTCGACCAGGGGAGCGTGACGCTGCCGACCACCCTGGCCGGCCTGCCTATGTCGGAGCAGGTCACCGGCCAGGCAGCGCTGGCCAAGATCGAGCGACTGCACGGCAAGGGCTTCACGCTGATTGACGGCGCTGTAGCCCACTACGGAGGCGACTCGGCGATCCTGTGGGTCTCCAGCACCTGGACGCCCTTCCTGGCCGCCCGCCAGGTGGAGGCGATGAGAGATCGCATCGCCGAGGGACGCTCCCCGTTCACCCCTATTGGCACTCGTGAGGTAGAGGGCATCACCGTCTACGTCCTGACCGGGATGGGCCAGACGCACTATTATTTCCAGCTCGACAGGCGAGTGATCTGGCTGTCTGTCTCGCCTCAACTCGCCGAGCAAAGCCTGGAGGAACTCATCCACGATTTGCGGGAAGGCTCTGGGGGGTGAGCGGCGACGCATAGGTGCCCGGCACTTATAAAAGTGTCTTTTTGCCGGGTTGACAGCGCGTACAAACTGATTTTGGCTCAGGTTATCTACCAAAAGTGCCTGGCACCTGAGTAGTAACGAGGATGATATGACCGAGGAAGCAGTCACCGGTCGCACCCGCGACCTTGCCCTCTTCGTAGACCGCCTGGCCCTGGGCCTGAGCCGGCACTGGCTGTTGATCGCCGTTCTGGCCCTGGGCCTGTGGGTGCTTTTGCCCTGGCTGGCCCCGGTCCTGATGGCCGTCGGGCTGGAAAGAGGGGCGCGCCTCATCTACGCCTTTTACAGCCTGCAATGCCATCAATTGCCCCAACGCTCCTATTTCCTGTTCGGTCCCCGGCTGATGATCCCGATGGCCGACATCAACGCCGTCTGGCCCTACACCGACTACCTGCGGTTGCGACAATTCATCGGCACGCCTGAGATGGGGTATAAGGTGGCCTGGTCGGACCGGATGGTCTCGTTCTACACCCCGCTGTTCATCGGCGGGCTGCTCTTCGCCCTGGCCCGCCGACGGTCCGGGACGCAGCCCCGCCGACGGGGCGGGGCGCAGCAGCCCTGGCGACCGCTCCCCGTCCGTTGGTGGCTGCTGGCGTTGGTCCCCATCTTTGTGGATGGTGCTTCTCATATGATCAGCAACGCCATCCACTTTGGTTACGGCTTCCGCGACAGCAACGCATGGCTGGCGGCGTTGACCAACAACGCCTTCGCCCCCACCTTTTACGCCGGTGACGCCATCGGCTCCTTCAACTGGTGGATGCGGCTGCTGACCGGGCTGCTGGCCGGCTTAGCCACCGTCTGGCTGATCTATCCCCGCCTGGGAGAGGCCTTTGCCGAGATGCGCCAGTCGCTGGAGAGCAGAGTGAACCGGGTGGCGCCGCCCAGAGACATTGACTGAATGCCTCTGCCGGGATGATCAAGCAGAAGAACGCCGACCTCGTCGGTCGTTGAAAGGAAAATATAGCGCGGCCTCCAGCCGCAACCTCACTACAAGTATTTTTCAGACACGCTCTAAGGTCGGTAGTCTCCCCGTTGAGCGTTGATGATGTTTGGGAGCGCGAGGGCTTGCCCTCTCCCTCCCCCCAACCCCCTCCAGTATTCTATTTCAGCCCACTGCCTCTTTCAGCGACTTCTCCTGTGCCCGGTCGCGTCCGTTCACGCCGTGCGCCCGCTCGCCCAGAATCGCCTCCACTTCGTGCTCGAAGCCACCGGTCTCGATGGGGCAATGGATGCCGCACTCCTTGGGCGCGTTCTTCTCCCACCACCAGCGACCGGCCCGGAGGTCCTCACCTGGCTGGGTGGGGCGGGTGCAGGGCAGGCAGCCGATGCTGGTGTAGCCCTGATCGTACAGGGGGTGGTAGGGCACGTCGTTGGCCCGGATGTAGTCCCAGACTTCCTCGTAGGTCCAGTCGGCCAGGGGGCTGATCTTCGCCAGGCCGCCGTGGTCGTGGTCAATTTCGATCTTGCGGATGTTGGCCCGGCTGGCCCATTGCTCTCGCCGCAGCCCGGTGATCCAGGCGTCCAGTCCTTCTAGCACCCGCCGAACAGGCTCGACTTTGCGCAGGCTGCAGCACAACAACCGCGCTTCGACCGAGTGGTAGAACAGGTTGGGGCCGTGCCGGTGAACCAGGGCTTCCACCAGGCGGGCGTTGGGGAAGTAGACCTCCACGTCAATGCCGTAGCGCTCTCGAACCCGCTCGATCATGTCGTAGGTTTCCTGGGGCAGCCGGCCGGTGTCAACGGTGAACACCCGCACGTTGGGGTTGATGCGCCAGGCCATATCGAGGATGACCATACCCTCGGCCTGAAAACTGGTGCAACTCGCAATCCGGGGATGCCAGCGCTCGAGCGCCCAGGCGATGACTGTCTCCGGCGTTTCCGGGTCGAACTGGACGGCCAATTCCCCGGCTTCGTATTCATCTAGCAAATCTCGATCTTCGTCCATGAGATCATCCTCCTCAGGATATAGTTTGGCATTCAAACAGAGACCGGCGGTTTGACTGGACTCGCCAGAGCTTCGCCGGTGGCGATGGCGATGAGTTCCTCGTCGCTATGACAGTTGAAAAACGCCTGAATGGACTCGCCGTTTTGCCGCCCGGCAAGGTAGGCACGGATCAGCCGCTCCACGTACAGATGGATTTCGTCGGCCGGGACACGATGGAGGATCGGCCGGCCGATGGCCGCGTTGGGGCCCAGCCCGCCGCGCAGGTAGATTTCGAAAGCCTCCACCCGCTCGCCGGCCTGACCACGCCGGCGCAACGTCGTGCCCTGCAGCCCGATGTCGCCCACCCAGTGCTTGGCGCAGGCGTGGGGGCAACCGTCCAGGTTGATGCCCAGGTCCAGGTTTTGCATGGTCTCCGGGTCAAAGACTTCTTCCAGGTGTCGAATGAGTTTGTGCAGCGCCTCTTTTGCGTTCACGACGGCGTAGTTGCAATAGGGGTCTCCCGTGCAGGCGATGCTGTTGGCCCGCAGCGGGCAGCCCCCTGGAGTGAAACCCAGCCCGGCCATTGCTTTCAGCACCCGGTCCAGGTCTCCCTCTGGCACGCCGGTCAAAATGAAGTTCTGTTGCCGCGTGATCCGAAAATCGCCGCCGAAGGTCTCCAGCAGGTCGGCAATGGCCAACAATTGCTCCCCGGTCACGGTCCCGCCAAAGACGGGAAAGCCCACGAAGTACAGCCCCGGCTGCTTCTGGGGGTGAACCCCCATGTGGGGCGTGGACCCGCGCGGACGAGGTTCCTCCGGCAGGTCCTCCAGCTTCCGCCCCAGTCGCGCTTCGATCAATTCACGGAACGCCTCCGGCCCGTAGTCGTCCATCATGAATTTGATTCGGGCCTTGACGCGACTGACGCGATAGCGGGGCTGGCTGCGCCACTCGTCCAGGATGGCCCGCAGCACGGGGATGACGTCGTGCGGCTCCACAAACACCCCCAGCGGCTTTGCCAGTCGGGGGGTGGAGGCCAGACCGCCTCCGACCCACAGGGCGAATCCCTGCCGACCATCCTTCTCGGTGGCGATCAGCGCCTCGCAGTGGATCTCCGGCGCGTTGCACCAGTCGGGGCAGGCGCCGATGGTGATTTTGTGCTTGCGCGGCAGGTCCGAATACTCCGGGATGTCGTCGAAAAGCTGCGAGACCTGGAGTAGCAGCGGTGTGGGATCGAAGAGTTCGTCCGGGTTCAGGCCGACCACCGGGCAGGTGGTGATGTTCCGCACCGTGTCGCCGCAGCCGCCCTTCGTGGTCAACCCCAGTTGCTGTATCCGCTCGAGGACCTCCTGCAAGATGGGGAGTCGCAGCCAGTGGAGTTGAATGTTCTGGCGCGTGGTCAGCTCGGCGTAGCTCTGGCCGAAACGGGTCGAGAGCTCTCCCAATCCCCGCAGTTGATGGGGCTTGAGGATGCCGCCGGCAACCTTGATTCGCAGGCAGAAGTTCCCAATCTTGGGTTTGTCGTGAAAGATGCCCCACCAGTGCATGCGCACGATGTCTTCTTCGGGGACCGCCTCGTAACCGCAGGTGGCCAGTTGGGGCAATTCTTCTATAATCTGCTCCGGGTTTTTCTCCTGTTTGAGTCGCTCGATGTAGTTTCGCTTGAGCACCAAGTCCCAGGTGGGGTCTGAGCGCAGGCATCCGCCGTCAGTCATCGTCAATTTCCTTTCTCCGAGAGATACTTTTGGATTTTGTAGCTACTCAGGTGCCAGGCACTTTTGGCAGATAACTCGAGCCAAAAGCAGTTTGTACGCGCTATCAACCTGGCAAAAAGACGCTTTCATAAGTGCCTGGCACCTCAATGTCATTAAGTTAAGGGAACGAGTATGTCATTGCGAGCGTAGCGAAGCAATCGCCTGCCTTCAAATGCAAGCAACGGTGGGGATTGCGTCGTCGCTGCGCTCCTCGCAATGACATACCACGGAGCAATAGGTAGTTACTGGATTTTCATTGAACCCGAGTGTTGGCATTTAAAAAAGACCAGCGCAGCGACACGGAGCGATCTGCAAGGCACGTGTCTGGTGTCGAAACACAAAAAAGCCTGGGAGCAGTTCCCAGGCTTTGAAACGTGCCTCGACCCTGCCCCGGAGATGGCATAGCCATGCTCGCGGGGGAACCTCGCACCGGGTCGGCGTTGGTCTTCTATATCGCTAAAGAACCTGTCTACCGGACGCGGTGCTTAAGGCCCCCGCCCAAGACAGTTGCACATTGAATTGATACCAAATGACATTCCGTCACCCATTTGTCGGAACCCATCTATCTCATCCGGGGTGTTGTTGTATGGCGGCATTTTAGCACAATTCGTGGGATTGTCAAGGCCCGTACGGCGTCGGGTGCGGGCCAGGTTTTGATTCCCCTATCCCTTGCGCACGTTGGCGGTGAAGCTGACTTCCACCACCGGCTGGTCCGGGTCGTTGGTCTCCAGCCAGACGACCCGCGTGACCGGCCCCTCGGTGTCGTGGTAGTCGGGGTCGAAGACCACGGTCAGGTCGGCGCGGGTGCCGGGGGGGATGACGCTGCTCGACAGGTTGGCCGTGGTGCAGCCGCAAGAGGTGACCACGCTGCGGATCTCCAGCACCTCGGTCCCTGTGTTCTGGATGTAGAAGACCTGCGACACGTTCCCCGGCCCCGATGGGATGGTCCCGAAGTCGTATTCCGCCAGCGGCACGTCCACGTTGGGCTGCGGCTGGTCGGGGGGCACGACCTGGCCCACCTGGTTCGGATCGGGCATATTGTCCATGTCGTGCCAGCCCTCGATGGGGTTGACCGGCTCGGCCAGCGGCAGTAACTCACCGACTTCGAGCGGACGGACCCCGGTCACCGCGTTCTGCTGCTTGTTGCGTATCGTCGCCAGCCCGCCGATGACCAGGGCCAGCCCGGCGAGACCCAAAAGCCACAGCCAGGTGTTGCCCCGTTTCGACCGGGCGCGACGGCGTGACTGGCCCGTCCGGCGGGGTTGCGTTTTCATACTCATTCCGATGCCTCCTCAGAAATGGATTTCTCGACCACCCCGGCGCTGATCTGAACCTCGACTTCGGGTGCGGCCGGGTCGTTGGTGCGCAGATTAGGCGAAGTGCGTAAACAGGATGACGTTCTCCCCCAGCGGCTCGGCTGCCACGCCCTGAGCGTTGAGGTAGATCAAGGCGATCAGCACGGCCAGCAGCACGATCAGGCCGATGATGATAAAGGCCCAGGGGCCGATGTCTCGCTCGGAAACAGGTTGGCGTCGGTTCATCTCCGGCACCTCGCGCCGGGTGTCAGTCGTCACCGGGAAGGATACCACAGATGAGGAGGGGATTTCAACTTTGGCGCAGAGTCGGTCTTTGGGGGCCGATGTCAGTCCGGAATCTGCGGCTTTTGGCGCATCGGCGTGGGAAATGGCACACGCTCCACGTTTTACGCTCAGTTGAGGGGATAGGGGGCGGTAGGGAACAAGTAAGCGTTCACCCCTCCCTGGCAGGGAGGGGCCGGGGGAGGGTGGCATCTCGCCCGGAGAGAGATTCCGTCCGGGACGTAGGGGATTTCTCCGGCGTCCCCTTTACCCCCACCCCAACCCTCCCCCTACGAAGGGGAGGGAGTGAACGCTTGCGGGAACAATTTATCCCCCCGCCCGGCGCTCCCTGGCAACAGGCAACAGTCGCCCGCCGAAGCTGTTGAGCAGCACGGCGCTGACACTGGCCACCATCGCCGCCATCGCCCACACCGGCGGCACCAGCCCGGTGACGGCCAGCGGCACGCCAACCCCATTGAAGCTGAAGGCCAGGATCAGGTTTTGCACCGTCTTGCGATAGCTGCGGCGACCGATGTGGTAGGCGTCGGCCACGGCGGCCAATCGCTCGCCCACCAGCACCACATCGGCGGATTCGATGGCGATGTCTGTGCCGGCGCC
>JAJRXB010000203.1 GCA_024276515.1 Chloroflexota bacterium | reverse complement strand
GGGCGCTGCTGCGTGAGCTGCCCGGGCTGGACGTGAACCTGCGGGCGGAGACACTGGTCTGGGGAATCGAGAGGCTTCGGCGCGAGACCTCGGTGAACTCGGTGGTGATGCATTCAGCCGACCGGCTACGGCTGGCCCTCCACGGCCCTCAGGGGTTGGACTGGCTGGTGGCCAGCGCGGTGGTGGTCGCCACCGGCGCTCGCGAGCGGGTCGTCCCCTTCCCCGGCTGGACTCTGCCGGGCGTGATGACCCTGGGCGCGGCGCAGATATTGGCCAAAGAGCACGGCGTTTTGCCGGGACGGCGCATTTTGCTGGCCGGGTCTGGCCCGTTGCTGCTGCCTGTGGCCAACGAACTGGCCCGGCGGGGCGCGGAAGTCGTCGCCGTGCTGGAAGCGGCTCGTCCCCACCGCCGGTGGCTCTGCCATGCCCCGGCCATTTGGGGCAACTGGGCCCGTTTGGGCGAGGGCTGGCATTACCTGCGTGGCCTGCGTCGGGCGGGGATTCCCTACCGCTTTGGGCACACCGTGGTCCGGGCATTGGGAGTGGACGAACTCGAAGCCGTCGTCGTGGCCCGGTTGGACCGGCAGGGCCGCCCGCTCCCCGGCAGCGAGGAGACGGTTTCCGTGGATACCCTGTGCCTGGGCTTTGGCTTTTTGCCCAACATCGAGCTGACACAACTGGCCGGCTGCGCCCACGAGTTCGACCCGGCGGGCGGCGGTTGGGTCCCCCAGGTGGGCGACCGGCTGGAGACGAGCGTGCCCGGCCTGTTCGTCGCGGGCGAGACCGTTGGGATCGGCGGGGCGGGCGCTGCCATGGTAGAAGGTCGCATCGCCGGCCTGACCGTTGCCCAACGACTGGGATACCTCGGCGAGAGCACCCTGACCCGTGAGTTGACAGTGCTGGCAAAACGCCGCCAACGTTTGCGGCGCTTTGGCACGATGCTCAACACCCTCTTCGCCCCCGAGCTCGACGCCATCATCACCGACGACACCCTCGTCTGCCGCTGCGAGGAGGTGTCGGCGGGCGAGGTCCGGGCGGCCGTGGCGCGGGGTGCGGTTGAGTTGGATGCCTTGAAAACCTGGACGCGGGTGGGGCAGGGGCCCTGCCAGGGTCGGACCTGCGGCCCCTTGCTGGCCCGGCTCGTCGCGCAGGAGACGGGTTGCCCGGTGGCGGACGTCGGTTTCTTCCGCGTCCGTCCCCCGCTCAAGCCGATGCCGCTGGGCGATCTGGCGTTGGAGGAGGTGGCGTGACTGCTCGTGCCGACGTGGTCGTCGTTGGCGGGGGGATTGTGGGCGCGGCCTGTGCCTACTATCTGTGCGCCGCCGGCCTGGACGTGCACCTGGTCGAGCGACGTTTTCCCGCCAGCGGCACCTCTCGCGCCTGCGACAGCCTGATTCTGCTCTGGGACAAGACACCCGGCGCAGACCTGGCGCTGGCTCAAACCAGCGCCGCCCTGTGGGCCGACCTGGCCGAAGCCCTCGACTTTGATTTTGAGTATGCCCGTCGCGGAACCATTTTGCTGGCCGAAGACGACGAAGGTATGGCCGCCGGTCAGGCCACGGCAAAAGCGATGCAGGCTGCCGGAGTCCGGGCCGAGGTGCTGGACGGTGGGGGGTTGCGGTCGCTGGAGCCCAACCTGGCTCCCGACCTGGCAGGTGGCGTCTTGTTCCCCGACGACGCCCAGGTTGACGCCCGGCGGGCCACGCTGGCTCTGCTGTCGGCGGCGCAGGGGCGGGGGCTAACCCTGCACACCGGCGCCGAGGTGGTCGCCATCCGGCGGAGTCCGGGCGGGGATGGGCGGGTTTGCGGGGTCGAGACCCGGGCGGGCGACGTCGCCACCGACGCGGTCGTCTGCGCGGCCGGCGTGTGGAGCAACGACGTGGCCCGGCTGGTGGGCGTCGAACTGCCGATCCGCCCGCGCAAAGGGCACATCCTGGTCGCCGCCAGAGTCCCCGGTCTGATCCGTCACCCGCTGCTGGAGGGAGGGTACGTGTCTACCGTGCAATCGGCCACCGAGGACTTGCAGGTGGCGCTGGTGGCCGAGATGACGGCCAGCGGGACGCTGCTCCTGGGAAGCAGCCGCCAGTTCGTCGGCTTCGACCGCTCCGTGTCGCTGGCGGTGATGCGGGCGATTGCCACCCGCGCCGTCCGCTTTTTGCCCTCGTTGGCGAAGGTGAAAATTATTCGCAGCTATGCCGGTTTGCGTCCCTGGAGCCCGGACCATTTGCAGCTCATCGGCCCGTTGCCGGGAGTCCCCGGTTTTTACCTGGCGACAGGTCACGAAGGGGCGGGAATCGCCCTGTCGCCGGTCACCGGTCGTCTCATCGCCGATTGGGTCCTCGGTGCCGAACTGCCGCCGGTCGCTGCCGAGGTCCGCCCCGACCGATTTGATCTTGCTGTCGGGATCGGGGAATCTGGGGATACCGATGGGCCTCCATCCCCAAATCCCGGCTGACAATTGGGTGCACACTCATACCAAAACTTGATACCAGAGGTGAAAAATGGCAGAAAATCTCACAACAATCGTCTCATCGGCAACTCAAACCGTCGAGATCAACCGGGATTGCCCCACAGTGATCATCGGCGAGCGCATCAACCCCACCGGCCGCAAGGCGGTGTTGGCCGCCCTCAAAGAGGGGAATTTCGACATGGTGCGCAAGGACGCGGTGGACCAGGTGGCGGCGGGGGCAGCGATCCTCGACGTGAACGCCGGCGTCCCGGGCGCCGATGAGCCGGCCCTGCTCGAGCAGGTGATGCGCACGGTGATGGAAGTCACCGACGTGCCTTTGTGCATCGACACCGCCGACCCGGCGGCGTTGGCGGCTGCTCTCTCCATCTACGAGGGCAAAGCGTTGGTCAACTCGGTCAACGGCGAGGAGCGGTCGCTGGACACAGTGCTGCCGTTGGTCAAGGAGCACGGCGCGGCGGTCATCGGCCTGTGTATGGACGACGACGGCATCCCTGAGACGCCCGAGAAGCGGCTGGCCGTGGCCGCCAAAATCATCGAGCGGGCGGGCAAAGTGGGCATTCCCCCGGAGGATGTGATCGTGGACCCACTGGCGTTGACTATGGGGGCCGATAGCAACGCCGGCCGAATCGCGCTGGAGACGATTGAGCTGGTGGTGAAGGAGTTTGGCGTCAACGTGACCATGGGGGCCAGCAACATCTCCTTTGGCATGCCCGACCGCAAGTATATCAACTCGGCCTTTATCGCGATGGCCATTTACGCCGGGATGACCTGTCCCATCACCAATCCGCTGGTGACGGAGATCATCACCGCTGTGTTGGCCGCCGACCTGGCGATGGGACGGGACGATTACGGCATGCGTTGGATCGAGGCTTATCGCAAGCGGCAGAAAGCGGCCTAGGCTGGCTCCTGACACCACGGGTTGATCGCGGTCATCTGCCCCGTGCCGGCAGGATGTGCCGCACCGACGACGAGTCTCCAGGGTGACCATCAAACGGGCAGCTAGAAAGGAGCCAGATGAACCTCACGGATGCGGATAAAGCCTATCTTCAAATCAAAGAGAAGATCATCACGGTTGAAATGCCGCCAGGTTCGGTGATTCGCGAGGCTCAATTGATGGAAGAGTTGGGCCTGGGGCGGACTCCCATTCGAGAGGCGTTGAAACAGCTTGAAAAAGAAAACTTGGTGGTCGTTGTGCCGCGCCGGAGCATATTCGTGGCCGACATCGCCATCACCGACCTCCAACAAATTTACGAAGTCCGGGTGGAATTAGAATCCCTCTGCGCCCGACTGGCGGCCGGGCGCATCACCCCGGAGCAGCTGGTGGAGATGAGGCGGCTGGTCGACGAATACCGGCACATAGACAGGGGTGACAAGAAGCTACTTATGACCCTGGATGGTCATTTTCACCGCCTGCTGGCTCAGGCTGCCGACAACAAATTTTTGCGCAGCGAATTTGAGTTGTTTTACAATCTTTCTATGCGCATCTGGTATCTGGCTCTCAACCACATCCAGCCCGACACCGTGGATGTGGAAGCTCACATCGAGCTCCTGGCTGCCATCGAGGCACGGGATGGCAATTGGGCCGAGCAGGTGATGCGCCAGCACATTCGACACTTCCACGACACGATCAGACTGTATCTGTAGCCCGCGACGTGCGCGTGCTGTGGCCAGTCTCGCCCAGGCTGTGGCCGGTCTCTTGACCGAGCCACAACGGGCACGGTCTGAGCCCGGCCCAAGCGGGAGGTGCTGTGGCCAGTCTCGCCCAGGCTGTGGCCGGTCTCTTGACCGAGCCACAACGGGGCACGGTCTGAGCCCGGCCCAAGCGGGGTGGTTGCTGTGGCCAGTCTCGCCCAGGCTGTGGCCGGTCTCTTGACCGAGCCACAACGGGGGCACGGTCTGAGCCCGGCCCAAGCGTGCTGTGGCCGGTCTCGCCCAGGCTGTGGCCGGTCTCTTGACCGAGCCACAACGGGGCACGATCTGAGACCGGCCCAAGCGGGAAGTGCTGTGGCCGGTCTCGTCCAGGCTGTGGCCGGTCTCTTGACCGAGCCACAACGGGGGCACGGTCTGAGACCGGCCCAAGCGGGAGGTGCTGTGGCCGGTCTCGCCCAGGCTGTGGCCGGTCTCTTGACCGAGCCACAACGGGG
>JAJRXB010000202.1 GCA_024276515.1 Chloroflexota bacterium | reverse complement strand
CTGAACAAAGCCTCCTGGGTGCTTTCCTCAGCGATGTATTGATCGTATTTGGCACGGTAGAGAGCGATGGGATACAGATACCGGTGTAATTCGGTGAAGGCTCGCCTCTGGCGGATCGTCCCGTCGGCACTACAGGCAGTGTGCCACAGGTGACAGTAGCGATGGATCGTTGCATCCTCGATGACCTTCTCCAGCGGCCGGCGGGCGTTTTGCCAGCGGGTCTTGACCTCGGCCAGCACTTCCTCGACGAAGGCGACCTCATCTTCCACGAGCTCCCATCCCCGTTGGGCCAGCACCCGACGCACACCACGCAGGCACTGCTCTCGCAGTTCTTCTTCCATCATTCAACTCTACTCCCCCATTTCGGCGGTCACAAAGCCTGTCCCGAGTGCAAAGCGCATTGAGGGGCCTGTCGAATACAGTATAGCACGCAAGGCCATCGTTGACAACTTCTCGAACGCCCTTTGTTCACTACGGAGGACGTGGGATCGACTCGCTTCTTGCGTGCGCATTTTGGAGCAAACTCTGTCCGACCAAAGTGCAATGTGCCTGACAATTGACCGTCCTTTCTGGTGAATTCAGCAGAAAGGAGGTGATCGTGATGAAAGGCAAGATCAAACTTTTGCTGTTGGTAGCCCTGACTACGGCACTGCTCGTGCTGCCCCAGGTGGTCGCATACGCCGACCCGATTCCTTGCAGCGCTTGTTAGGGCCACACGGGAGCTCCGGCAGAGATGTCGGAGCTCCTCCCCATCTGCAGACAACACAAGCGTGAGGGGAAAAGATAGACGGTCTGAGCCTTCGGGCAAGTGATGCGATTCACGCTGATCCCTTCAAGGCCGACCGACGGCGACGAAGGGTGCCCACTGGTAGGGAACATATCCTTCCGCCGCCATCTCGATCTGGACTGCCCGTAATGCCTGGGGCACGCCCGTTCCCGCACCCAACCGACGATACAGGCGACTCATAAACTCGCCCGCAGAAGCATCCTCCACTAGCCACAGGCTGGCAACCACCGTCCGCGCCCCGGCCAGGAAGAAAGCCCGTGCGAGCCCCAGGATTTCGTCGCCGGGATAGCGCTGCCCCATCGCTCCTTCGCAAGTAGAGAGCACTACCACCCGCGCCCCCAGCCTCAGGTTGAGAATGTCGGCCACGACCAGGTTGTCGTCGGCCAGCAACACGCGGGACTGGGAAGGGGCCAGGGGATCCAGCACGGCATGGGTGGCAAAGTGGATCGCGTCGTAGCTGGCCAACTCCCCGGTCTCGTTCAGACGCAGCAGGGTTTCTCGCGTCGCCTCGCCGCCCCACAGCACGTCCAACCGCTCGCCCAGCATGTCGCGCATGATCGCCACTTCGCTCGCCGCATGGGGCAGAGGACGCGCCCGAGAGCCGAAATCGGACAGGCCACAGAGCAGGGTACGCCCGACGGAACCACTCCCGGCCGGCTCCCTCAGCAGCCGTTGGAGCGCACCGAGGCTGGGAACATACATCAGAGGCACGCGGCGCACCAGAGGCTGGTCGTCGGCCAGCAGCGCCTGGAAAGCCAACCCGTGGAGCGGGCCATGAGGGGCGATGAACAGTAAGTCGCCTTCGCCAAGGGCTTCCACCTCCGGGGGGATGAGCAGCCGGTACAAATGGTGGAGATAGGTGCGGCCGGGATTGCCCGGTGTCCGATGCCCACGGATGGTCCCCCGGTAGATCAGTTCCCGGAACTCGCTGGCCGGTTCTGCGCACTGGCGCAGGGCCAGGCGGTCGTAGGCGCCGAGAGGCCGGCGATAAACGGTGAGCCGCTGTGCGTCCAAGTGGAACGTGAGCAGCGAATCGTCCAGCACGTAGTAGTCCAGGCATGCCCAACGGGCTGGCAAATGGGTCACTGCTGCCTGGCGCAACGCCTGCACCGAGAACGGCTGAGGGGAATGTGCCTCGACCCAGCCCGGCACGGTCAGCCGCAGCCGTTCCACGACCTCTTCATACGCCCGCGAAAGCACTTCCAGCCGCGCCAACGCCTGAGGTTGATCGCTGCGCAACTCCCCCTCACCGCGCAGAATGGGCCCGGCTTCATCGGCGACTAGCAATCGCATCTCGCGGCGCAGCGACTCTATCTCTCGACGCAATCCCTCCTCCCGGCTCAGCAGATCGGTCAGGTAGGGGTCATCCCGGTCAACGTCGCGCCCGTCCCGTTGGTTATCCCAGGGCCCAGCCCGAAGGGTCAAGAGGGTTTGCGCTTTGCCGGCCTCGACTACGGTCAAGGCTTGCTCGGTAGCTCTCAGTTCCAACGCGAGTTCGAGGGTTTCCTCATATAGCCGACGACGGCTAGCGAAGAAGCCGCCACTGAGCCGCTCGGTGGGCAGTGTTGTCCGCACCCGGCTCGTCTGTTCCACGGCCGACAACCAATGCTCCAGGGCGCGAGAGCGATCCCCTCGCATCAAGGCACAACGCCCCAGCCCATACCAGGCGCGCCAGGCCTCGTCGGGCAAGCCGGGAGCCAGCACGGTCAATGTCTCTGTGAAGAGGCGTGCGGCCTCGGTGGTTTCACCCCGGCTCAGATGTACCTCTCCTGCCGCCAGGTCGCACAGGACGCCATCCACCAGCAATCCCTTGTCGTCGAAAACGGCCTTTGCCTGGGCCAACAGCGCGTGAGCTTTGTCGCATTGGCCCGTTTCCAGCGAGACCCGCGCCATCTCCCGCTCACAGGCCGCCACGTACGCCGCCATACCCCCCTGCTGACACGTCATCCGCGCCTGCTCCAGACAGGCGAGCGCCTGCTCGTGTTGCCCCAGCGCCAGGTACAGGTCGGCCGTATGGGTGTCGCAGCGAGCACTGTAGACGGGCATCCCCTCCCGAACGAAGATCTCCCGCGCCTGCCGGTAGTGTTCCAATGCGTCTTGGTGGCGGCCCAACCGTCGTAACGTCCCGGCCAGATTCTCCTGACACAGCGCGGCGTAGAGTGGGCTTTCGGCCTCCACAAACGCCTGGCGCGCCCGGTCGTGCAGGGCCAGAGCCCGGTCGTAGCGGCCCAGCCGGTCGTAGCACAGGCCCATGTTGGTGTAGCAGCGAGCCGCCCGCAGGACCCGTCCCTCGACCAGGGCGTTCTCTGCCACTCGCTCGTAGCGTTCCAGCGCTTCGCCATAGCGGTTGGTGGCGTAGAAGACGACGGCGATATTGAGGTCACACATGGCCACGTGGCTGTCGAGCGACTGGGCGACAAAACTGGCACGGGCGCGGCCAAGGATCTGCAACGCAGTGTCGTATTGGTTCAGGCGGTAGTGGACGACGCCCCGACATAGATCGGAGAGCGCGGCCAGGAAGGCTAGACCTTCCTCAGAGAAAACGGCCCCCGCCTGACAATGAAGCGCCAGACTTTCGGCATAACGATTCAATTCCTCGGAGATCAGGGCTGCAATGTAGTTGCAGTGGGCGGCGTGGACGGACGAACCATCCATCGCCAAATCACGACGAGCTCTGTCCAGCCAATTCAGGGCCGCCTGTGGGTCGGTGAATCGCAGAGTTTCAGCCAGATAGCACCACGTCAACGCTGCTTCAGCTCGATGGTTTGCGGCGAAAGCGTCTCCAGCACGGCGGAGCAAAGCCGCCGCCTCCGGGTAACGGTTCTGCCAATGATGGAGCAGACCCTCGGCTCTGTCGCAGTGAGCTTGGGTCACGGGATCATCCACACTGGCCAGAATGTCCCGAGAACGGGCTAAGGCCGTTCTCGCCGCTTCGAATTGTCCCAGGAAAGTGAATGCCAGAGTGCTCTCGCTGTGGCAACGGCTGGCGAGGTCCGGCCGGCCGCAGGCCAGGAATCGCTCGGCCACGCCGTTGAGCACGGGCAGGGCTTCGGCGAACCGACCGAGGGCATTGAGAACCACGGCCAGGGTGAGAGCACATTCGGCCTGGAGCGGATCGCGCCCCAGTTCCTGCGCCGCCGCGTGCGCGACGTGGGCCATGCTCCATCCCTGACGTGGGGCGTACCGCGTCTGCTGTTCGGCTTCTACTCGCAACCGCTCAACCGCATCGGGTGGGGGAAGCACGCGGCGGGATTCCGCGGCGGCTCCATCAGGTGACAGGCGACCTTCTGCTAGTCGCCTGGCCAGGGCGTGGTGGAAAGACGCCTCATCCAATCGGGGGTCTGGCATTGTCTTCTGTCTCCCGCGCCTCGAACACGATTTCGAAGTTGCTCACACCGGTTTCCGCGTCTCCCTGTAGTGCGGCCAGGGGGACCTCGCCAAAATCCACGTGGCCTTGGGGGTCCACAGGCCCGGAGAACGTTTGCCCGCCCCAGATCAGCTTGGCCCATAGATTGTCCGGCAGAGGAGCAGAGCCCGTGATGATCGCGTACAAGTGCACGCGCTCGCGCGCCTCGGGGTGCCGGGTGGCCGTGACCTCGACGGCTACCGTCCCTTCGTCCACAGAGACGGTGTCGGAAAGGAGGAGATGCGTGGCCGGGGACAAGAAGAGCTCTTCGGCTCGCGCCGCCACGGGAAGTGGCGGTGAGAGCAGTGTCCTCAAGTAGGGGAGGGTGAGAGAGAAAGTCAGTCCGAAGGGAGCGCCACCAAGCTGCGGTCGCAGGCGGGTGATCCACGGCGCGTCGGGAGGGCGAGGTTGCAGGAAGGTGAGGCGCGGCGATTCCAGAAGCGGGACTGGGGAGAGCTTGCCGGCGCGTTCCCGGCGCAAGGTGTCAGCCAGCAGTTCGTGAGCCTGCTGACAGCGGATGCAGGTTCGCAGATGTCGCCAAACCGGAGCGTACTCACGCCGCACGTCACGTCCCGCCAGCTCGTCATCCACATAGAGGTCCAACATGTCCTCGCATTCCTCACAACCTAGCCCCGGCGTTTCGACAATAGCCTGGGCCAGTCGCCGGAAGCGTCGCGCCCAAGGACTTGGCTCGGACAACCGGTGACGGAGTTCTTGCACGGGGGAATCCTCGTGTGGGGCTATGTCTTCTCGGCCACCGGGTTTTTTGTTTCCACCCATGATGATCACCGCCTTCCAAATAGTCTATAATACGTCTAATGCGTTTTCCACACCCATTCTTTCACTTTTTCAGAATTCGCCTGAGATTCCGCAGCGCCCGGAACCGCAGGTTATAGACCGCCTGTTTGGTCTTGCCCAAGCGCATGGCGATTTCATCGTCGCTCAAATCGTAGAAGAAGGTGTCAACGACAACCTGCTGTTGGGCCGTACTGCGTAGACGGTTGATGGCCTGGATGAGCATCTCTTGCACTTCTGATTTCTCAAAAGGGGCGTCACTCGATTCATCAGACAGCAGATCATACAGCGAGAAATCGTCATCCGGCCCGCTCCGGCTGGGTCGATCCAAGGACCACATCCACGGCTTACGGTCGGCCAGATCCGGAGAACGGGTGTAGCACCACAGGATACGGTTTTTGAGGATGCGAGTAACCCAGGCATCAAAGGAGACGTCGTAGGGGAATGGGTGATTGAAGATGGTTTCGCAGACATCCTGAGCAAAGTCGGCCGCCTCGTCCTGCGCCCGACCAGAGGGGGCCTGCATACGCAGAAGGATGTTATACGCCCGGCTGGCCAGCTGTTGAAATAGCTCGGTCCACGCCACCTCGTCCCGGGCGGCCAGAGCCTCAACGCGGCCATGCTCCCGCAGGTATGAGGCGATGACTCGATCGATATATGCCTCAGAAAGTGCTTTCCTGCTTTCGGTGAATTGTCCTGCTATTATGACCCGCTGCACCCGTCCAGAGGCGACGTTCCGTAAGACGATCTGTGTGATATGTCGGATCAGTTCTTCACGGGAGGTCTCGTATTGCTCCAGATCATTCTCCGTGACCGTTTCGCTCGCTTGATGCTCACACATTTGGAGAATGTAGGCTGGGGTGACACTCTTCGTCGGGGGGGTGAGTATACCCATCTGGTGTGTTCTCAAAGGCTATTCCCGTTGCAGCGAGACAGAGGGATGTGGCTTCGGCGCCATGAGGTGCCCGTGTGATGTTGGGAACGATGTTGCTCACCGAACAGCAGTCGCGCTTATTGTATCACATAATCCGCCAGTTGACAATGCCAGCGTTTTGCCCATAACGAAGTGGGGAGATTGGGCCTGGGAATCAAGTGAGGCCTGGTCATAATACATCAGGCAGCTCTCAAGAAGATTTCGAGGCAATCTTGTAGCAGCAGGCCCAGGCCAAGCTCGAAGCG
>JAJRXB010000201.1 GCA_024276515.1 Chloroflexota bacterium | reverse complement strand
CAAAGCCATTTCGCCAAGCTGTGGCTCTGAGCGGAACTCCACATATACCGTCACCCTTTTTCCTATGTCTTCCTGTTCAAAAGTACGAATTCGCTGTTGAAGGAGCCCTTATTTGAAAGGTATTGCCTCTAAGCTAACATAGGAGGTGACATCATGGCCTGGAACGACAAAGAAGATACCACAATCTACAAAGTGGTGGTAAACCACGAAGAGCAATACTCGATATGGCCCGCCGACCGGGCAATCCCTCCTGGCTGGAAGGACGCAGGCAAGAGTGGCCCTAAGGCAGAATGTCTGGCTTACATCAAGGAGGTGTGGACTGACATGCGTCCGCTCAGCCTGAGGAAGAAGATGGAAGCAGCAGCACAAAAGTCGCAGTAGCGTTCCATCTGCGAAAATGCATCTCGGCGTGAAGCCCCAACCCAGGGGTGTAGCGTCGGCTTGCAGCCTGCGAGCACCAGGTTCATACCGGCGAGATGCCAGTCAGCGGCACAATCTTTGGCAAGGCCGCGTTACAAGCCCAACACCCACTCGAAAAGGAGAAATCGCTATGAGCGAACTAGTGAAACGCCTGTCTGAAGGAGATCATCCAGTCGAAGCAAGTTTGCGCCCCGAAAAGACAGTTCAAGCTCTAAAAGAGCGCATTGACCGGGGTTACGTTCACGTCAAGTTTACAGACACAAAAGGAGGCACAGAACTAGGCGTTAGGCTCGATCAGGAAGCCACCGATCTCAGCAAGGCCGACTTCGACAACCAAACAGGAAGCGTCCACCTGGTCGGGAGCCTAACGCTCGATTACGTGAAGGTTCGGTGCGTGGCTGATATAGATCTCAAAACGCTAACAGGCAAGGGCCATCTCGAGCCTGTAGAGGAGTGAGTCACGAGCTGGCGCGGATCAAGGGCCTTCGGCCTGACCCCTCCCTGCCAGGGGGGAATGCTCCCTCCCCTGAACGCTTGCAAGCAGGACTTGCGCACTTGACACTTGAGACTTCGGAAGTCTGCCGAATCACTTTTGCCGGCGGCGTTGCTATTGTGCACCGCAAGGCAATCCTGCCGGGTGAAACCCCCTTCGCAGACTTCCGAAGTCTGGTGAATTGGTCACTGCGTAAGTAACGTCGCTACGCATCATGTGACATCGTCAAGGCAGTCACCCACGGACTTGAGGAGGACGAACGATGCCCAAAGTAGGAAAATACTGCAAGGCTTACCCCATCGCGCGGTTTCGCGAGTATAAAGGGTGGGCCGAGAAGGCTGAAAATGTGAAAAAAGATCACTTATACCTTCAGGAAAATTACGTGGTAACGGACGGGATATTCATGGATGAACGGGTCGTCTTTGACGATGTAACCCCCGAATGGATAGATTTTTGCAAGAATACCCTCAAGTTTGAAGTGCCAGTCTACGACGAACCTGTTATGGCAAAGAATGAAGAAAACAGATAAATTATGAGACACCTTGACCATTTGTGGCTCTATCCGCCGGAAAGTTTGGCATTGGCGGACGATGAAGTTCACGTTTGGCGGGCGTTTCTGGACCTGGCAACGGAACAGGTAGAAGACTTGTATCGCAGCCTCACGCCCGATGAGCAGGAGAGAGCCGGCCGGTTTCGCTTTCAGAGAGACAGAGAACACTTCATCGTTGCCCGGGGGGTGCTCAGGGCTATTCTCGGTCGTTATCTGAAAGTGGAGCCAGGTCAACTGCACTTTCGTTACAGCCCTTACGGAAAGCCCGCTCTGACCGGGGAGTCCGGCGGCGAGACGCTGCGCTTCAACTTGTCTCATTCCTATGGACTTGCTCTTTATGCCGTGGCCCGCAGCCGAGAGATTGGTGTTGACCTCGAACATATCCGTGCAGACCTGGCAAGTGAACGGATGGCCGAGCAATTCTTCTCCGCGCGAGAGATTGCCGCACTTCGTGCACTCCCGGCAAATGTGCAAACAGAAGCGTTTTTCAATTGCTGGACTCGCAAAGAGGCCTACGTAAAAGCCAGAGGTAAGGGTCTTTCACTTCCCCTGCACCAATTCGACGTGTCGCTGGCCCCAGGGGAGCCGGCGACACTGGTGAGCACTCGAGGAGATCCACTAGAAGCCTCCCGCTGGTCACTACAGGCGCTATACCCTGGCCCTGGCTACGCAGCAACCCTTGCCGTGGAAGGACATTCCTGGCGACTTAGATGCTGGCAATGGCCAGCGCAATAGAGCAAATCTGTAGTTACGCCCCCGGTAACAAAAACGACCTTTGTCCGTTGTACTCTATACAGGGAGCAGACGTTCACATCATCTGCATTTGTTGGGCAGGAGGGTAAATGGGCAGCAAATAGCAACCCCCTCTCACTCGATTCCACCTCTCATTCGATCCCACGAATTGACAACAGCTCCAGTGGCCACACCCCCCTCCGCGATCTGCAGGATGTAAACCAATGTAGACGGGCAAAGGAGGAATTCTATGTACACACTGCATCTGTACCAACGTCCACTCGCATTCAGGCGAGGTCGTTCATTGTCGTTGGCCCTGGCACTCGTGCTGGGACTGGTCGCGCTCGTGGTGGCGCGCCCGCTGATTGCGCCTGCCGCCACACCTGAGCCTGCCATCAACCTGGATTTTGGCAAACTACCGTTGTCCTTCATCCCCAACGCGGGACAGACTGATCCCGCCGTGCGCTTCCAGGTGCACGACACGGGCGGCACCATCTTTTTCACTCCCGACCAGGTCGTACTGACACTGCCCACAGCAGAGCAGACCGCTCCGACCGTCGTACGTCTGCGTTTTGAGGACACAAACCCTGCGCTGGCCGTGACCGGCGCCGACCGCCTGCCCGGCGTCGTCAACTACTTCATCGGGGACGACCCCGCCCAATGGCGCACCAATCTGCCGACCTACGCCGGCGTTGCCTACCGGCAGCTTTACCCCGGCATTGACCTGCGCTACGACGGCACGAGCGGGCGGCTCAAAGGCACCTACACCGTCGCCCCCGGCGCAGACCCTACCCGCATCCGCTGGCACCACGGGGGCGCAACAGGCGTGCGCCTGGACGAGGCGACAGGCAACCTGCTCATCGCTTTGCCTGGCGCCGAAGATCGTCCCCTTGTAGAACAAGCACCCATCGCCTGGCAAGAGATCGGCGGACAGCGCGTCGCCGTTGCCGTCCGCTACGTGCTGTCCGGCGACGGCAGCGTCGGCTTTGCGCTGGGCCGCTACGACTCGACACGACCGTTGGTCATCGACCCAACGCTGGTCTACAGCACCTTCCTTGGGGGTAGCGGCCTTGAGCAGGCCGAGGGCATCGCGCTGGACGGCGACGGCAACGTCTACGTGGCCGGCACCACCCATTCCGTCGACTTCCCCACCACCGCAGATTCCTACCAGCCCTCTTCCGGCGGCGTGGAGAAGGACGTGTTCGTAGCCAAGATCAACGCAGCGGGCAGCGATCTGGTCTACAGCACCTATCTCAGCGGGGGCGACGACGACGAGGGCAATGGCATCGCGGTAGACAGCGCCGGCAACGCCTACGTCGTGGGCACTACCAAGTCCACCGACTTTCCCACCCACGGCGCATTCCAAAGTAACTGTGCCCTTTTCGTGGGCGTCTGCACCGGCGACGCCTTCGTGGCCAGGCTGAGCGCCGACGGCAGCGCCCTGGTCTACAGCACCTACCTGGGGGGCAGCTTCCCGGAGAAAGGCAAGGGCATCGCCCTGGATAGCCAAAACAACGCCTACGTCACGGGTATGACCTCCTCCACCGACTTTCCCACCCAAGACCCGCTGCAAGGCCCCGACGACGGCGCAGGTGATGCCTTCGTCGCCAAGTTGAACGCCAGTGGCAACGCCCTGGTCTACAGCACTTACCTGGGCGGCGGCGCAACAGACGGCGGCACCGGCGTCGCGGTGGACAGCGCAGGCAACGCCTACGTGGTCGGCAACACCAACTCCGACGACTTCCCCACCACGACGGGAGCCTTCGACACGACCTGCGGCACCGACGGCGAATGTGATAGCGACGCCGGGCTTCACCCCTACACCGACGCCTTTGTGGTGAAGTTGAACGCCAGCGGCAGCGCCCTGGTCTACAGCACCTACCTCGGAGGCGGCGACGAGGACTACAGCCACGACGTCGCAATAGATAGCGCGGGCAACGCCCACGTCACGGGCCGGACCGAATCCGGCGACTTTCCCACCACGACGGGGGCCTTCGACACCACCTGCGGCACCGATGGGGATTGCAATCCCGGCGATGGCTATGGAAAGGGCGGCGACGCCTTCGTGGCCAAGCTGAACGCCAACGGCAGCGACCTGGTCTACAGCACCTACCTGGGGGGCAGTTGGGACGACAAGGGGCACGGCATCGCGGTGAATAGCGCGGGCAATGCCTACGTCACCGGCGACACCTACTCCGACGACTTTCCCACCCAGAACACCATACAAAACTACGCCGGCGAGACCGAAGCGTTCGTCGTCAAGCTGGAAACCGACGGCAGCAGCCTGGTCTACAGCACATACCTGGGCGGCAGCTCCGGCGACTTCGGCACCGACGTTGCGGTGGACAACGCGGGTAACGCCTTCGCCGTGGGCCTGACCTCCTCCGACGACTTTCCCACCACCGAGGGCGCGTTGCAAACCGCTTTCGGCGGCGGCGTCTACGATGCGTTCGTGGTGAAGCTCGGTGACGCAGCAGGGCCGCCCCCGCCACCCGCGCCGCCCCCCACGCCCAGCCCCAACCTGCACGGCTCGTACAAATCGGCCTCACAGCACATCCTTCGCTCCGGCGAGGTGTTGACCTACACCGTTCTGCTGCACAACAGCGGGGCGGGCGACGCCACCGCCGACGTGGTGGACGAACTGCCGGCGGAAGTGGACTACGTCGCCGGCTCGGCCTCGGATGGTGGTGTCTACGACCCAGGCGCGGGGACCGTAACCTGGAGCGACGTGAACGTGCCGGCGGGAGGCGAAGTGTCGCTCACCTTCCGGGTCACGGGGACTGCGGTCGAGGCCCCGACGGCGGCCGTCAACAAGGCAACCATCACCGTGGACGATGATTCCTTCGGGCGATGGGCTGCGGTCTTGCTGGTCCCTGATTGGTGGCCGGATCGCGATCACGTCCCGCCGGTGGTGCACGATCTGACCATCGACGACCAGGACGTACTGACCACGCGAGACGTGACCCTGCACATCTCGGCCACCGACGACGAGGGCGTCATCCAGATGTACCTGCGGGAGTGGCAATTGGCGACCGACCCCATACCCCACTGGGAGCTCGTGCAGTCCAGCGGATGGGTTCCCTACCAAACAGACTACCCCTGGACCCTCGGAGCGGAGAGCGGCACACACTTCGTAGGCGTATGGGTGTCCGACGACGCGGACAACACCTCGTGGCTGAGCGGGTACGGCCTCGACTTTGCCAGCCTGCTGCTGCCGGACGAGACGGTCCCCGAAGGGGGCATGGTGCCCTACATGGTATACTACGATGCCGGCGTGAACGTGACTGCCACGCTCGACACCACGAGCGGCGACGCCGACCTGTACGTGTGGTATCCGGGCAGCTTTGCCGACCCCGATCAGAAGAGCGTCAACCCGGGCACAGACACCGACGAAGTGAGCTTCACCACCCCGCGTGCGGGTACGTACCTGTTCCTGGTATATGGCTACCAGGCGTCAACCTACAACCTGAGCATCACACCGGGCGGCGGGCCGCGGGTGAATGGACTGGTCGTCAGGGCGAACGTCGGTGAAACCGGCCAGATCGCGTCCGACAACCAGATAACCGCCTCCGGCAAAACAGAACTCACCAGCGAACCAGTGCTGACCTGGAGCGGCCTCGACCCGATGATCGTAACGCCGGCCTGGGCACCGCGCTTTGCCATCTACCTGCCTGTGCTCTTCAAGTAATTCCATCAGAAGGAGCGAAGAAGATGAACGATAAAGAACTACTTGAGCGATACAACGCAGGAGAGCGTGATTTTCACGGGGCCAAGCTCGCTTTTTCCAACCTGATCGGAGCCACCCTGAGCGAAATCAACCTGAGCGGAGTCAGCCTGTTCTCGGCGAAACTGAGCCAGGCGAAGTTAGCCAGAGCCAACCTGAGCAAAGCCAACCTGACAGGAGCCGATTTGAGAGAGGCCAACTTGAGCGGAGCCAACCTGAGTGGCGCCAGTCTGACCGGGGCCAACCTGAGCAAGGCCAACCTGACCGGTCCCGTGACCAACTTGAGCGAGACCAACCTGACCTGGGCCGATCTGCGGGGGGCCAATCTGGCCGAAGCAGATCTGCGTCAAGCCAACCTAGCCGGCGCCAGGCTGGTCCACGCCAACCTGGCCGGAGCTGACCTGAGCGGCGCCAACTTGATGGACGCCAAACTGAGCCAGGCCAACCTGAGCGGGGCCAACCTGACCGACGCCAGATTGACCGCAGCCGACCTCAGCGGAGCTATAATGCCTGACGGAAAAAAACGTGACTGACCTTGATAGGAGACCTGTCCCCTGATGCCGGACTCCTCCCAGGATGGAGATGCCCTGGTAGAACGTGCTATTGCCGGCGATGCTGATGCTTTCGGTGAGCTATATCTGCTTCACCTGGATGCCATCTACCGCTACGTCTATTATAGAGTAGGAAACACCAACGACGCCGAAGACCTCACCGAACAAGTCTTTCTGAAAGCCTGGGAAGCCTTACCCGGCTATAAGCAGCGTGGAAACCCGTTCACCAGTTGGCTCTACCGCATTGCCCATAACGTAGTTGTCGATCACCACCGCCGTCGGAAACCTACGGTGTCTATGCCACTGTCAGAGAAAGTTGATTGGGAAAGTAAACAACCCACCTCGCTAGAACAGGTCATCGAAGCCGAAGAAGCGGCGTCCCTGGCTGCGGCGGTTGCCCAATTGCCAGAGGAACAACAGCAGGTGATCATCCTGCGCTTTGTCGAAGGTTTGAACCACAGCGAGGTCGCCCGTATCCTGGACAAGAGTCAGGACGCGTGTCGAGTACTCCAACATCGGGCGCTGGTCGCACTGAACCAACTGTTGAATGGAGCGCAAGGAACGTACATAATGCACAATCCATCCGTCCGCTTTGAAGATATTCTAGACGACTGCATTCTCGCCATTCAGGTGCAGGGGAAGAGCGTGGCGGACTGCCTGGCCCGCTACCCCACCCAGCACGAAGAATTGGAACCCTTGCTGTATCTGAGCCTCCGTCTGCAGGCTGCTCGCACGCTGAAGGCCCCACCGGAGTTTCGCCGCGTGGCCGCCGTCCGCATGCGCAACCTGATCGCCGCCCGGCCACGCCGGGCCGGGCAGACCATCGCCAGCCCGAGTCCCTTGCCTAACATACGACGAAGATTGAGCGCCTGGAGGAGACTCCCCACCAGCGTTGCCATAAGCGTCGTGTTGGCCGTTTGGCTGCTCATCGGCGGCGGGACAGTCTACGCTTCGGGCAACGCCCTGCCAGGCGACGGCCTCTACCCGGTGAAAAGGGCAATCGAGGCCGTGCAACTGGTGGTGTCGCTGGACGACACCGGCGACGCCAGGTTACATCTGGCTTTCGCCGCCAGGCGGCTGGACGAGGCAACTGCATTGCTGAAAAAGAATCGGCTGCAAAACGTTGAGCAGGCATTGACAGACTACGAGGCGCAGATCGAATCCACGCTGGCCCTTTTCGGTGAGAGCAGCGATCTCTCCCCCGACCAGCAAGCAGACGTGGCCCAACTGTTGATTGCAGAGACAAATCGCCACCAGGCGCAACTCACCGCCCTGTTTGGTCAGGCGCCGCAGGCCGCCCGCCCGGCCATCGAGATGGCACTGACGGTCTCTCAGACCGGTCGCAACCGGGCGTTGGAAGCGATTGGCGGCAAACCAGACAAAGGGATGTCCAAACCGACCGCCACACCCACCCAGACTCCCACAGCTACCCCCTCCCCGGAGCCGCCCACGCCTACCCCGTCCCCGGAGCCACTCACAGCCACCCCGTCACCCAAGCCGCCCACGCCCACTCCGTCACCAAAGCCGCCCACAGCCACCCCGTCCCCGGAGCCACCCACAGCCACCCCGTCACCCAAGCCGCCCACGTCCACCCCGGCCCCGACCTCACCGGAGTGGCCGATACCGACGGACTGGCCACCGGAGTGTCCCCCCCCATCAGAGCGGCCGACCGGGTGGCCGCCAGAGTGCCCAACACCGCCAGAATGGCCATCAGAGTGGCCCACACCGCCAGCCCGGCCACCAGAATGGCCCGCACCGCCAGAAGGCTGGCCGCCGGAGCCACCAGAAGAGTGGCCGCAGGAATGGGAACCCCCCGACGTACAAGAGCCGCCCGGCTTCCCATAGCCTTTGGGATTCGTAACTGTTCGGGGGGGAGGTAAAAATCATCCCGGTAAAGCCTTGCGAAGGTTCGGAAATGCTTTTGAAAAGGTAACTACTTACTCAGGCTGTCATTGCGAGGCGTGTTTTTTACGCCGACCTGTGCCCCGAACGGGGTAAGCAATCTCCGTTTGGCAGGGCGGGGATTGCT
>JAJRXB010000200.1 GCA_024276515.1 Chloroflexota bacterium | reverse complement strand
TTAGAGTTGTTCCTAAATAAATTTGTGCTGAGGTGACAGTCACTTTTGGCACGATTATCAGGTCAGAATTTGAAAAATCACCCCGTTTTTTGTGCCAGTTCAAGTGACTGTCACCTGCTTTTGCTTAAACGGGAACAATTCTCTTGTCTTGATCTACCCTGCATCCGACCCCCGATGGCGAGTGGTTGGCCCTTTTTAAGGAGGCTGTGATGACCGAACTCATTGGACAAACGTTGGGACCGTATCGCATCATCGAGCAAATTGGCATGGGCGGTATGGCAACCGTCTACAAAGCTTACCAGGCTTCGGTAGACCGGTACGTGGCCGTGAAGGTGCTGCCGCGCCAGTTCGCCGAAGACCCGTCTTTCATCGGACGCTTTGAGCAAGAGGCACGCACCATTGCCAAACTGGAGCATCCCCACATCCTCCCGGTGCACGACTACGGCGAACAGGAGGGCATCACCTACCTGGTGATGCGTTTCGTGGGGGCCGGCACGCTCAAGGACTTGATGGCCGAACGGGGACCGATGAGTCTGGACGAGACCCTGCGCATCATGGAACAGATAGGCGGCGCGCTGGGCTATGCCCACAGCCAGGGCGTGATTCACCGGGACATCAAACCCTCCAACGTGCTCGTGGACCCCCGCGGCGATTGCTTCCTCACCGACTTTGGCATCGCCCGGCTGGTAGAAGGGACAACCGAATTCACCGCCACCGGCCGCATCGTCGGCACGCCGGCCTACATGGCGCCGGAGCAGGGCATGGGCGAAAAGGCCGACGCGCGCAGCGACATCTACGCGCTGGGCATCATCCTGTATGAGATGGTGACAGGCAAAGTGCCCTACCAGGCAGAGACGCCGCTGGCGGTGCTGATGAAACACGTCACCGCGCCCCTGCCGCTCCCCCGGCAAATCAAGCCCGACCTGCCCGAGAGCGTGGAGCGGGTCATTCTGAAAGCCTTGAGCAAATCTCCCGACGACCGGTTCCAGCGCGTCGAGGACATGATCACCGCACTGCGACAGGCGGTCACCTCGCCCGAGGCCGTGGCTGCGGAACCCGCCGCCCCGCCGGTTTGGGACGAGGCGACCGCCGTCGTGGACCAGGCCCCGCCGACGAAGACGGTACCGGCAACGACCCCCCGCCGTCCCTTTCCGTGGCTGCCGTTGATCGCCGGTGGCGCGGCCATTCTGCTTGTGCTGGCGGTCGCAGCGGCCCTCGTTCTCACCCGGTTGCTCTCTTCCCCAGAAGGGACGGCGTCGCCGCCGGCAGAAGTCGCCGTGTCGCCCACGGAGCCGCCGGGCGCAGAAGTCGCCGCCGAGCCGGCCGTCCCCTCTGCGGACCTGGAACCCGGCTGGACGGTCTTCATCTCCGGCGACGACGTGTGGGCGCTGGCGGCGCAGGGTGAAACCATCTGGGCCGGCGGGTCGGGCGGCCTGCTGCGTTGGGACCGGGCGAGCGGAAGCTACGAGCAGTTCACCGCCGCCGACGGCCTGGCCTCAAACTTCGTCAACGTCCTGCTGGTCGACCCCAAAGGGATCCTGTGGGTGGGCACCGAGGAGGGGCTCAGCCGATATGATCCCACAACCGACCGCTGGACCACCTTCGACGTGGCCGATGGCCTCGACTCCAACACCGTCGTCAGCCTCTATTACGACGACGAGGAGAACGTGCTGGTGGCAGGCACCGCCTACGGCGACCGGGGTCTCAACGTTTACGACGGGACGGAATGGCGTGCTCCGGACATCCCGCCCATCCCCATCGAATTCCCCGCGCCCCGCGTTTTGCTGAACGCCGACGGAGTGTTCGTGGCCGGTCTGTCTGAAGGTGGCGTGGCCTTTTTCGACGGGGAGGGATGGCAAATCTTTGGCGTGGACCCGGACTACCCCGAGGCCGGCGTCAACGATCTGTATCTGACCCGCGAAGGGGAATTGCTGGCCGCCACCGACTGGGGCGTGTTGCGGCTTGACACCGACGCCGAGTCGTGGGACGTGATTCCTCAGCTCGATGGATTTCCGACGAACGCCATTCTGGAAGATTCCGGCGGCCTGCTTTGGTTTGCCGGTGAGGGGGGAGTCTTTCGCTTTGATCCCGGCGTGGGCGACTGGGAATTCACCGAGGCGGAAAGCGATGAACTGCCGGCCTGGAGCGTCACCGCCGTGGTTGAGGACGAAGACGGCGGGCTCTGGTTCGGTCTGGCCGGGGGCGGCCTGTCTCGGTTCCAGGATGGCGAGTGGCAGGTGTGGGCTGTCGGCGGAGGGCTGGCCGGCAATGCAATCAATTCCATTGTGGAAGATAGAGGCGGCAACCTGTGGGTGACCTTTGACGGCGGCGGGGGCATCAGCCGCTACAGTCCCGCCACCGACACGTGGGAAGTCTTCACCGAGGAAGATGGCGCGCTGAACTGGCCCAGCCCGCCCGCCGTGGACCGGGAAGGCCGGGTGTGGATCGGCGGCTGGGCCTCGGCACGATTCTTCGACGGAGAGAGATGGCACACGTTCGAGAACGACGCCCTGGGCGAACACAGCGTTTGGGCCATCACCCAGGACGAATCGGGGGGGATGTGGTTTGGCACAGAGGGGAGCATCGTCCGCTTCGATCCGGGCGACGGGAGCGCGCAGGTCTTCACCGGCCGCGATGGGCTCCCCGACGGAGGGGTGTGGCAACTGAGTTCAGCCAGAGATGGCCTCATATTGGCCACCGTGGGTGATAAGTTGATGGTCTTCGACGGGACTGGCTGGCGCCGCGAGTTTCCCGACCACGACGAGGTTTATCAAATAACAAAGACCCCCTCCGGCGAGGTGTGGGTTGCCGGGGGAGATCGGCTCTTCGTCTACGATGGCGAGGTGTGGGACACCATCCGTGTCCCCGACTCATTGTGGATCACCGCGCTTTCGGTGGCGCCGGACGGGACGGTCTGGGCAGGTAGTTGGGACAAACTGGCCCACTTCGATCCAGAGAGCCACACCTGGGAGGATCTGGAGCCAGGCGGTGGAACCCTCCCCAACGCGGTGACTGCCGTCCTGGTCGCCCACGACGGCGCGGTTTGGGTGGGCACGCCGGGCGGTCTGGGGCGTTACGTGCCCCAGTAGTCAATCTCGCTCTGGCCGGTCTGCTGCTCCCTGGCACGGTCAAAGACCGGCCAGAGCCATTTTTGCCCTGCTGGGGCCGGTCTCCTGACCGCGCCCCCACGCCGCTCCCCGGCACGGTCGGAGACCGGCCAGAGCTACTTTTGCCTCGCTGGGGCCGGTCTCCGGACCGCGCCCCCCCCCCGCTCCCTGGCTCGGTCGGAGACCGGCCAGAGCTATTTTTGCCCTGCCGGGGCCGGTCTCCTTCCGCTGGGGCCGGTCTCCGGACCGCGCCCCCCGCCGCT
>JAJRXB010000199.1 GCA_024276515.1 Chloroflexota bacterium | reverse complement strand
TGACGCCCGCCCCGAGCTTAAGCTCAGGGCTAATAGCCCAAGCACGTTGAAACGTGCTGTCTTTGCCCAGAATCGGGGGAGGAGCAGTCGGCTTGAGCCGACTTTAGCTATTAGGCTGCGGATTTATTCGCAGCAAAAAGCTTGCGAAGGTTTCGTGGTGGATTTCAGGCCGAAAACGTCCTTTCCCATTGGGGGTTGCTTCATCTATCGAAGCTATTCGCAATCTTCGCAAGGGTGGCTGAAAAGTAGTTACAAAAGGGAACAACTCTATTTGTGCTCGCTGTCAGACGTGTTGGTGTTCTGTTTCAAAGGGGGCGTAGGGGCGAGGCATTCTGACCCAGGCCTTGCGCTGCGAAGACTCTCGTCCGTTGACGGCGACCGGCCTGGCGAACCCGATGCTGGGAATGCCTCGTCCCTGCAGGGTGCTAATCGGTTCAAAGACTCGTGGTAGTGCTAGCTGGCGAGATTGAAATATGAACTCCAACCCCATCGCTGCTGACAACCTTTCGGCAGGCTCAGGACGGGCTCTGGCCCAGGCCATCCGTCAGGTGGCCCGAAAGTCGCGCTCCGAAGAGGATCTGCGCGTGGGCGTCGAGCAAGCCCTGGGCGCCACCTTGCGGGCGTTGAAGCTGACGGCCACCCCCGAATACGAAAAGACCACCCTCAGCGGCTCTGCCGATGCCGTCTACGGCCACGTGGTCATCGAATACAAACGCCCCGGCCGCCTGGCCGAAAAGGGGTTCCCCCTCAAACTGGCCGAACAGATCGCCCGCTATTTGACCGACCTGGCTCAACGTGCGGGAGGAAAGGTCAAACAGGCTGAAGCCCTGGAAAAGATGATCGGCGTCGGGCTGGACGGAGAACAAATTCTCTTTTTGCGCTATTCCGCCACCGGGCGGGTACGGGAATCCCCCTTGCCTCCCTTGCCCGGCACACAGATGACTTTGGACCTCCGAGGTCTTGGAGACCTCGGAGGCCTTGAGAAACTGCCCGGCGGCTTTCAAACCGTCGGCCCCGTGCCGGTGGGCCGGGAGAGCGTTGATCTGCTCCTGCTCTACCTGCGCTCGCTGGCGCGCAAGCCCCTCACGCCCGAAGCCCTGGGCGCCGACTTTGGCCCCCATGGTGACATCGCTCCACATCTGGTGAATCTGTTCTACGCGGCTTTGCAGAGACACCGCGACCATCCCCGCGTGGCGACCTTCTTCGCCGAGTGGGACCGCATTTTCGGCATTGTCTACGGCGAGGAGTTGCGTAAAGCGCAGAAAGATGCGCCGGAACTGGCGGCCCTCTACCAGGCCGTGCCCAATGCCGAACTCAAACCGCTCTTTTTCGCCGTTCACACCTACTACGCCTTGCTGATGAAATTCCTGGCAGTGGAACTGGCCTCGCTGCAGGGCGGCGCGCTGGTCGGCTCCTTCATCACGACGCTGCCGGCCTTGCCCGACGCCGAATTGCGCCGCCAGTTGACCGAACTGGAGAACGGCGGCACCTTCTCCCTGCTCGGTATCAACAACTTTCTCGAAGGCGATTTCTTTGGCTGGTATCTCGACGCCTGGCAGACTTCCGAAGTCTCTGAGACTTCGGAAGTCTCGCTGGCCGACGGCATTCGGGCGCTGGCCCGTACCCTGGCCGATTTTGAACCCGCCACCGGCACGCTGGAACCGGAGCGCACCCGCGACCTGCTCAAAAAACTCTACCAGTACCTGGTGCCGCGCAGGCTGCGCCACGACCTGGGCGAATACTACACCCCCGACTGGCTGGCCGAACGGCTGCTGAACCAGGTGGGCTACAAGGGCGACCCCGGCGAGCGGCTGATAGACCCCGGCTGTGGCAGTGGAACGTTTCTCATCCTGGCGCTGCGGCGATTGCGCCAGTATGCCGCCGACCACCTCATCCCCCCCGCCGACGTACTCGACGCTGCGTTGCGAAACATCGTCGGCTTTGATCTCAATCCCCTCAGCGTCATCGCCGCCCGCACCAACTACCTGCTGGCCCTGGGCGACCTGCTGCGCTACCGGCGCGGACCGGTGGACCTGCCGGTCTACATGTGCGACAGCATCCTCACCCCCACCGAGCGGGCCGACATCTTCGGAAAGAGCTACCGGCTGCACACCATCGTCGGCGACTTCAACATCCCCGGCGAGACGGTGGCCGCCGGCGAGATGGGCGCCCTCTCGTCGCTGCTGGACAGTTGCGTGCGCGACGAATACGAGCCGCAGGAGTTCCTGGCCCGCGCCCGCCGCGAACTGACCGTCAGCCAGCCGATGACCGAGACGGCGCTGGAGGCGCTTTATCGCCGCTTTCTCACCTTGCAGGGGGAGGGGCGCAACGGCATCTGGGCCCGGCTCATCAAAAACGCCTTCGCCCCGGTGCTGGTGGGTCAGTTCGATTTCGTCGTCGGCAACCCCCCGTGGGTCAACTGGGAGAGCCTGAGCGCGGAGTACCGCGAGGCCACCAGACAATTGTGGGTGGACTACGGCCTGTTCAGCCTGAAGGGGCACGCCGCCCGCCTGGGCGGGGGCAAGAAGGACCTGGCCATGCTCTTTGCCTACGCCGGCATTGACCACTACCTGAAAAAGGGCGGCAGGCTGGGCTTTGTGATGACCCAGACCGTCTTCAAGACCAAAGGGGCGGGCGATGGCTTTCGCCGCTTCCGGCTGGGCGAGAAGGGCGATTCACTGCGCGTGGTGCACGTGGACGACATGTCGCGTCTGCAACCCTTCGAGGGGGCCACCAATCGCACCAGTGTGATGGTCTGCCAGCGGGGACAAAAGACCCGCTACCCGGTGCCCTACACCCTCTGGCGCAGAGGGACAGGCAACGCCCGCGTGGACATTGACAAGCCGCTGGTCGAGGTGCTGGACGAGACAACGCGGGCCAACCTGTGGGCGCAGCCGGTGGACACCGGCAAGCCGACCTCCCCCTGGATGACCGCCCGCAAGGCCGCGCTCAAGGCGCTGCAAAAGGTCATCGGCCCGGCGGCGTACCAGGCGCGGGCGGGCAGTTGCACCTGGGCCAATGGCATTTATTGGGTGAGGATACTCGACGAGCGTCCCGACGGCCTCTTGTTGATAGACAACCTGGAAGACGTGGGCAGACGGGAGATCCCCAGCGTGCAGGCGGCTGTGGAGCCGGACCTGGTATACCCCCTCTTGCGTGGCCGGGAAGTGGAACGCTGGCGGGCCAACTCCAGCGCCTACATCCTGGCGGTGCAAGACCCTGAAACGCGCAAAGGGTACGACGAAAGCAAGATGCGCCTCGAGTACCCGAACCTGTATGGCTATCTCAAACGCTTTGAGAGTATCTTGCGAAGCCGCAGCGGGATGAAGCGATACTTTGACCCGGCGAAAGATCCGTTCTACTCGATGTACAACGTCGCACCGTACACTTTTGCCCCGTACAAGGTGGTGTGGCGCGAAGTGGCCCACGGTATTAATGCAGCGGTCGTGTCCACTCACCAGAGGAGTTACCTTGAAGGTAAGGTAATCGTACCTGACCACACGCTCATTCTCATCCCCTGCGAATCTGCTAACGAAGCGCACTTTGTGTGTGCTGTTCTCAACTCTGCCCCCAGCCGCCTTGTCGTTCAGGCGTATGTAGCTTTGCATCCGTCTCCTCACGTGCTCAAATACATCGCCGTGCCGCAGTTCGACGCGGGCAACTCCCTCCACACCCGGCTGGCGGCGCTGTCGCAGCAGGCGCACCAGCTTGCTTCGGCCAGCTCAGCACCAGCGGCGGCGGCCCAGACCTCCGAGGTTTCCGAAACCTCGGAGGTCTCCCGGCGGCTGGCCGAGGTCGAGGCCCAGGTGAACGAGGCGGCGGCAGAGCTGTGGGGCATCACCGAAAAAGAGTTGCAGGAGATACGGCGGTCGTTGGCGGAGTTGCGGTGAGGGGTTTGGACCACGAAGGACGCGAAAGCCTTTCGTGACTTTCGCAGTGTTTCGTGGGTGCCGCGATCCAAAGACCCAGAGGCGCAGGATGCTTGCCTCAAAGGAGCGTAACTATGCCTTCCCCCTTTCCGGGAATGGATCCCTACCTGGAAGACGACGAATTCTGGCCCGAGTTTCACCACAATCTCAGCGGGGCCATTCAAGCCCAGTTGATACCCCTGCTACGCCCCAAATACTTCGCCACTGTCGAGACTATGATCGTCTATGAACCCGTCGAGGGCAGAGAGGCACGGCGTATGACGCCGGACGTGGCGATTCTCAAGGAAGCGGTCGCCTCCTACGCTACCCGTGGAGGAGAAATCACACCCGCTCCAATCAGGCAGGACGTGGAACTGGAAGTCCAGGTTAAGCTCTTTTCCGTGGACATCTACACCACGAAGGACAAGCGCCTCGTCACCAGCATCGAAATCCATTCCCCGGCCAACAAAGTACACGGCAGCCAGGCTTACGTGCAACATCTGCGCAAGCGCCGGCGCCTGTTTAACTCCGAAGTGCATTTTATGGAGATCGACCTGCTGCGTGGTGGGAGCCGCGTCATCCTGGGCAGCGACTTGCCGGACGCGCCCTACTTTGTCACCCTCAGCCGCGCCGACCAGCGTCCCACCGTCGAAATCTGGCCCATCGCTCTCACCGGACCCATTCCCATCCTTCCGGTTCCCCTCCTCCCGCCAGACCCCGACGTGCCGCTGGATTTGAACGCGGCCATTTCCACCGTGTACGATAATTCGGGCTACGATTATCGCATTGATTACACCCGGCCTCCACCTCCGCCCCCCCTCTCCGACGACGAGATGGCGCTGGTAGAGCGGATACGAGAGCAGGTGGCGACACACTCAACATGACCCGTGCGTACATCGCCGCCGGCAGCGCGGCGATCCTTTGGGGAGCCAGCTTCCTTTTAACCAAAATCACCCTCACTCAACTGGGACCGATGGCGACGGCCGCCCTGCGCTGGGGCGTGGCGACCCTCGCCCTGCTGGCGGTGAGCAGCACCACGGCTCACCGCCGGGGGACGCTGCGCCGCGCCCTGCGCGACGACTGGCGCACCTTCGTCGGCCTGGGATTGGTGGGGGTGAGTCTGTTTTACACCCTGCAAAACCTGGCCCTCACCTACACCACCAGCGTGGACGTGGGCCTGATCATGAACGACTTCCCCATCCTCACCGCCGTGCTGGGCGTGTGGCTGCTGGGAGAGCGATTCACCTGGCGGGCGGCCGGGGGGCTGGCGCTGGCGACGGTAGGGGTGACGCTCATCAGCCTGGGCGGCCTGACCGAGGCCGGGGCAAACGGCCCGTTCGCCCCGGCCTCGGCCCACACCCGCCTGCTGGGGAACTTGCTGGCCCTGGTCGCTACCCTGTCCGGCGCGTTGTACATCGTGGGCGGCAAGCGGGCGGTGACCACCTACGACCCACTGACCGTCACCACCCTGGCCGGGCTGTTTGGCGCGCTGATGTTGATCCCGGTCGCCGTCTGGGAGGGACTCACCCTGCGCCTGTCGCCCGGCGTGTGGGCGGCGCTGCTGGCCCTGGCGCTGGGCAGCGGCGCGGCCGCCAACTGGCTCTGGTGGTACGCCGCCGACCGCCTGCCCGTCTCGCGGGCCGGCGTCTTTCTCTACGTCACCCCGGTCGTGTCTACCATTTTGGGCGTGGCTGTGTTGGGAGAGCCGCTGACCGTCGCTACCGTCGCCGGCGCCGGCTTCGTCATCGGCGGGGTGACTTTGGTTCAGGCATAAATTTGGGAGATCGGAGAGATATTCGATGGCTCACGTTCACGTGCTGACCACCGGTGGCACTATCGCGATGCAACGCCAGGTCGGGGCCGAGGGGGCTATCCCCATCCTCGGCCCCGACGACCTGCGCGCCTTGCTGCCCCCCGTCGCCGGTGACGTTCGGTTCGAGGCGGTGTGCAACTTGCCCAGCGCCCACTTCACCCTGGAGACCTTGTGGACCATCCGTCAGCGCGTCGCTGCCCTGGCCGCCGACCCGGACGTGCGCGGCGTCGTCGTCACCCACGGCACCGACGTGCTGGAAGAGACCGCCTACCTGCTCGATCTGACCGTCCCCGGCGACACGCCCCTGGTCGTCACCGGCGCGATGCGCAGCGCCTCCGACCCCGGCTACGACGGCGCGGCCAACCTGCTGGCCGCCATCCGCGTCGCCGCCGACGATGCGGCCCGGGGATTGGGTGCGCTGGTCGTGTTCAACGACGAGATCCACGCCGCCCGCTTTGTGACCAAAACCCACACCCTGGCCCCAGACACCTTCCAATCGCCGTGGCACGGACCGCTGGGGCGCGTCACGCCCGATACTGTCGAGATCGCAGCCCGCGTCACCCGCCAGGTCATCGCCTGCCGGCGACTGGAACCGGCGGTGCACCTCGTCAAGCTGGCCGTCGGCCAGGGAGATTGGATGGTGCGCCAGGCCGTCGAAGCCGGCGCGCGGGGGATCGTCGTCGAGGCGCTGGGCGGTGGGCGGGTGCCTCCCTGGTGGCTGCCCGCCATTCGGGACGCTGTGGACACGGGCGTCATGGTCGTCATCGCCAGCCGCACCGGCAGCGGCGCCGTCACCGACCGCTACGGCTACGCCGGCTGTCATCGAGACCTGGTGGAGTTGGGTTGCCTCTTCGCCCACGACCTGAACGGTCAGAAAGCCCGCATCTGGCTGATGGCCACGCTGGGGGCGTTAGGAGATATTTCCTCTGGCTAAATATCTGTGAAGCTGATATAATGTGCTTGTATCATGTTAGGTGTTGAGGCAAATGGCGAATCACAAGGCACTGCCAGGGCGCGTCCCAGGATGGCGCAATATATTGAACAGATTTGCTGCCAGCATTGGGACCAAAATCATCCTGCCGTACCTGTTGCTGACACTGGCTGTTGCCGGTGTTGGCGCCTATATCGTCACCAACCTGGTCACCAGTTCCTTGCAGGAGCGATTCAACAATCAGCTCCTCGATGCGGGTCGGGTCGTTTCTGAGGGTATGGTCCGCTACGAACAGGATCGGCTGAAAGTGCTGCGTGCCGTGGTCGGCACCGAGGGAGTGCCCGAAGCCCTGGCAGCCGGCGACCGGGAGGCGCTGGTCAGGCTGGTGCCGCAGATCATCGCCAACAGCAACACCGACGCGGTGGAATTACTGGACATCAACGGCGTCGAAGTCTACGGCTGGCAACGTCCACCGGGCCAGAGAGGCGGGGTGGCCGAAGAGAGAAGCGGCGCCGATTTCTCCCAGTTGGAAGATGTGCGGCTGGTGCTGAACGGCTTCGTGGACGAGTTTGGGGAAAAACGCGCCTTGCTGAGCCAGACGCCCTATGGGCCGATGATCTTTACCGTGGGCCCGGTCCATCGAGAGTCCCAGCAAGTGGGGGCGGTGATGGTCGGCACCTACGTGCGCGAAATGGTCATCGACCTGGCCGGAAGCGCCGTGGCCAAAGTCACCCTCTACGACCGGGACGGGAACGTCATTGATACCACCCTGGGGGGTGGCCGCGAAGGGGTCGTCGAAACGCTGCAAGAGTCGCCCGGCCAATACGACACGGTCATCGAGCTTTTACAGGAGCCCGCTAATCGTTATCAGGTGGTGGTGAGCAGAGCAGAAGACGAGGTTCTGTTGAGGCAGGTGGAGATCCTGGGCCAGCAATACGTGTTGGCCTACGGCGACTGGCGGTTGCGAGGCCAGTCGTTTGGACTTTTCAGCGTGGCCTTGCCCAGCAACTTCATCGTGAGCACGGCAGCCACCAGCCGCAACTTATTCAGCCTGATCTTTTCGTTGGCAACGATCGCCGTCATCGTGGTCGGCTTTGCCATCGCGCAGCGCATCATCCGCCCCCTCAACCGGCTGGTGGAGACCTCCGTTGCCGTGGCCGCGGGAGACCTGGAACAGCGCACCGGCATCCAGCGCAACGACGAAATCGGCAGCCTGGCCAGCTCCTTCGACGTGATGACGGAGAAGCTTTCGGAGCGCAACCGCCAGTTGGTCGAACAGGCCAGCAAGCTGGAGGCTATCCTCAACAGCATTGCCGACGGCGTCATTGTGCTGGACGCGGAGGGTCAGGTCATCACCTCCAATCCGGCGGCCGAGCAGGTGTTGGCCGATATGTCCAGCGACTTTCCCTCAGCGCCGCTACGCGAACTGCCACCCGGCCTCTTTACGGACACCGACGAAAAATCGAAGTTGGATCAGGCAATGACGCTGTCCACGCTCCAGCACCCTCGCCGCTATCGGGTTGGCAGCCGCGTGCTGAGTGCGTTGGCCGCCCCGGTCATCACCCCCGACGGAGAGGAGTTGGGCACCGTCGTCGTCCTGCGCGACATCACGCGCGAAGTCGAATCTGAGCGCCTGAAAGATGAGTTCATCACCAGCATTTCGCACGAGTTGCGCACACCCCTGACCGCCATCAAAGGCTACAGCGATCTGTTGATGATGACCGCCGATGGCAGTCTGGATGAACGCCGATTGGAATTCGTTCGGACCATCAGCGACAACACCAACCAACTGCTGCGTCACATCAACGAGTTGATCGACATCTCTCAAATTCACGCCGGGACCCTGGGTCTGGAGAAAGATCGGTTGCGCTTCTCAGAGCTGGTGGGCGAGGTGGTGGAAACCTGGCGAGAGCAGATGGAGACCAAAGGGTTGGCGTTGCGGGTGAGGTCATCGGGGGGGAGTTTGTGGGTAAACGGCGACCGGGATCGGCTGACCTGGGCGATCGATAATCTCTTGAGCAATGCCTACAACTACACCCTGGCCGGGGGGCGTGTCGAAGTTCGGGTGTTCAAGGAAAACGGCGAGGCGCGCGTGGACGTGGCCGACACCGGCGTTGGCATAGCCGCCGCCGACCAGCCCTACCTTTTCAGACGGTTTTTCCGGGCTCACAACGAACTCACCTTCAGCGTGCGCGGCGTGGGCCTGGGATTGTTCATCACCCGCTCCATCGTCGAACTGCACGGCGGCCGGGTTTGGGCCGAAAGTGAACTGGGGATTGGAAGCACCTTTAGCATCGCCTTGCCGTTGCTAGCCGATAGCTGATAGCAGATAGTTGAGAGCGGATAACCAGGTATCTATCTACCAGCCATCGGCCATTTGCTATCTGCCATCTGCCACTGAGGAGGAGATGGAATGGGCTCGTCTCCCGAACTCGTAGGGCCTGGCCAGGAAAAAGACGACAGACCGCTCCGCCGGCATTGGGAGTTTCTGTTGCTCTTCCTGGCGCTGTTGATGAGCTTTGTTTGCATCTTCTCTTCGACCTGGCTTGCACTCATCAGGGCCCAGCCCGACCGGTTGCCCCTGGCCAATATGCTGCCGGTGAGTCAGGCCGATTACGGGCGACTCCCCGCCGAGAGCACCCGGTTTGCCCCGTTGAACCCCAACGTAGGCGCCGAAGCCGCCACCGACGCGGCCCGGCTGGCCAGCACACCGGTCGCGGTCGGCGGCACGCCCGTTGCCGTGGTGCCTCTGCCTTCCACGCCCACCCCCACCTCCCGGGCCACCTCCACGCCGACCCCCGGGCTGGTGGCAACGTCCACCCCCGCGACGACAGGGGGTCCCGGTCTCACGCCGACACCCACCGGCTCTCTCACACCCATCGGCGCTGCGACCGGCACCGCCACGCCCACCCCCACAACGCCCGGCACTGCCACGCCTACCGTCACCGGCACGCCCACCGCCTCGCCCACCGGGACGGCCTCGCCCACCGCCACTGGCACTGGCACGCCCACGCCCACCGCGACGCCGCCCAACACGGCCACCCCCACGCCGACCTCCACGCTGGTCCCACCCCCACCCGGCCCCACCGACACGCCCACGCCCACCGCGCCAGCACCGGTCGTTCAGGCCATCGCCCCAAACACCCAGGTCAACACGGGGACCGTGACCGTCACCATCACCGGGCTGAATTTCCAGGCCGGCTGTTCGGCCCGATTGGGGAGCGTGTCGCTGGGCGTCTCCAGTTGCACGCCGACCACCGTCCTGGCCTCGGTGCCGGTGGACATCGTGGCCGGCTACTACGACCTGACCGTCACCAACCCCGACGGTCAACCGGACACATTGCCCGCTGCGTACACGGCGACCAACCCCATCCCCCTCATCACCGCCATCACGCCCTACACCTGGTTCACCACCACCGACCGGACCGTGACCATCACCGGGGATAATTTTCGGGACACCGGGTCGCCGGGGAACCTGCGCGCCGACCTGGACGGCACGCCTCTGACCACCGTCACCTACGTCAGCCCGACCACGCTGACGGCGGTGGTGCCCGCCAGTTCGGCTTTGATGTCTCTGGGCGTGTACACCCTGACCGTCATCAACCCCGGCCCCACCGACCCCACCGGCGTCCTGACCGACGCCTTCACCATCGTCACCGACACCATCCCCATCTCGCCGGCCAACCTGCGCGCCGCCGCCGGCGACAGCCAAATTGTCCTGGGCTGGGACGCCAACGATGAAATCGACCTGGCCGGGTATCGGGTGTATCGCACCGACGTGGTGACCCCCCTGGCCACAGTCACCGACACCCGGTATCTCGACTACCAGCCGCCATTGGTCAACGGCACGGTTTACACTTATTATGTAACCACCATAGACGCTGCGGACAACGAATCGTCGCCCAGCAACGTCGTCTCGGCGCAGCCGTATGACATCACGCCGTACACATATACCACGGTCATCACTTGCACAGTCGGCGACGTGGCCAATTGCAGTGACGCCGCAGGACCACCGAACGGTTCAGCGGCCGGTATCACCGGCACGGGGGTGATCACCCTCGACTTTGGCGTCGGGACGGGCGTTATTGACGGCCCTGGCTACGACATGGTCTTCTATGAGTGGCCACGCGCTCCGGGGATTCTGCTTGACTATGTTACCATTGAGATCTCGGTGGATGGCGTAGTCTGGTACACAGTGTTTGATTGGGATGGCATATCAGGTGGTGTAGTCGGGACGAACATTGATAGCTATGCGACCGATACCAGTGGACCATACCCTGGCGAGGTGTACGAAGAACCAATCCAGTCGGACGACTTGTATCCAGGTGGATTGTCGCTTAACACTGGTATTGCTATAGACATCGGCGTCTGGGCACCGCCTGGTTATTCTTTCCGCTTTGTGCGTCTTACCCGGCCGGCAGGGGGTCCCAGCACTCCTAATGAAGTAGATGCCATCCGGCGGTTGAATTAGTGTAGGGGTGAGGCATCCCCGGCGAGGCCCGGCCAGGCAAAGGTCGCCGAGCGGGCGAACAGCGAAGGCCCAAGAGCGTCACCCCGGGGATGCCTCACCCCTACAAACAACCCTCCCGAAGGTTCGGAATTTTCGGGGGGGTTGTTTTGATTCTGCGGTGGCGCGGGTCAGGAGACCGGCCACAGCCGCAAATCCGCGCTCGTTGCTGTGGCCGGTCTCCGACCGTGCCACCCACGCGGGCACGGTCGGAGACCGGCCCGAGCAGGGGAAGATCGGCCACAGCCATAGTTGAGTTCGTAGGGGCGAACACATCGGTCCCTGCGGTGGCCCGGTGGTGGCGGACTGTTGCTGTGGCCGGTCTCCGACCGTGCCACTCGCGGGGGTCCGCCCGTCCTGGCGGCGGGCCAGGGCGTCAGCCGCCGGATGGGATGGGGGTGGGGGTGGGGAAGGGGACAGGTGTGTTGGTCGGCGGGGGCGTGGGTGTGGGAGGCGGCGGCGTAAAGGTAGCCGTCGGCGGCGGGCTGGTGGGTGTGCTCGTGGGTGGGGGCGAGGTGGGCGTGGCCGTCGGTGGCTCGCCGGGAGTGGCGGTGGACGTGGCCGTGGGGGTGTCGGCTGGTGGGCCGGTGGGTGTGGGCGTGGGCGTCTCGACCGCCGGCGTCGGCGATGGAGTCGGCGTGTCGCCAGAGACCTCCGTCGGCGTGGGGGTCGGCGTGTCGACTCCCGGTGTCGGTGAGGGAGTGGTCACTGGCGTGTTGGTGGCAGTCGGTGACGCGGGTGGAGTGAACGTGGCCGTAGGCGGCAGGGATGGCAGCCAGAGTGACTGGCCCACGTAAATGGTGTAACTGCTCAGGCAGTTGGCCTGCACAATGGCGTAAACCGTCGTGCGCGTTCGCACCGACAGGGAATAGAGGGTGTCGCCGGGTTGCACGGTGTAGCGCACCCAGCCCGCCGGCGGTCCGCACGGCGGACGCGGCGTGGGGGTGACAACGACGGCTGGCACGAAAAGCGTCTGGCCCACGTAAAGGACCTGGCTGACCAGACAATTGGCCTGCATCAACTGTGAAACGCTGGTGCGATAGCGATAAGCCAGCGAGACCAACGTGTCGCCGGGGCGCACCGTGTACGGGACCCAACCGGCCGGCGGCCTGCAAGGCGGGATGGCAGTAGGCGGCCGGGGAGGAGGGGGGATAGCCACCGGCAACGTCACCTCAGTAGCAGGCGTCACGGGCGTCGCCGTGGGCGGGGGCTCAACGGGGACGGGCGTGTCGGTGGGGAGGACCGCTGTCGTCGGCGGCGGGGGAGTGTCGGTTGGCGGCGGGGGCGGGGTGTAGGGTGTGGCCTGGGCCACGGGCGAGGGCAACTGGACCCCGGTCGGCAGGTCTTGCAGCGCCAACAAGATGGCGGCCATCACCGTCAGCGCCACGACGCCGATGGCGGCCAGCCCCGTCAAGAGGTATTGCCAACGAGATGGGCCTGGCTTTTGGTCGGGTGTATCCCCCACCTGGCGGTTGGTGTGATAAGCGTTGGGCGGATCGTTAGCCATGATCGCGCAAGCCCTGTTCCTCGTCGGGCCAGTCGGAACTCAGGTCAAGGGGAGGGACATCCACTTCCAACCAGGGGTTTTCGAAACTTTCGCTGATGGGCAACAAAAAGCTAAAGGTGGAGCCAACGCCCATCTCGCTCTCAACCCAAACACGCCCGCCGTGAGCCTCGACCAGTGATTTGACAATCGCCAGGCCAACGCCGGTCTCTCCCAGGCCGTTGATGAGGGGACTGTCGGCCCGGTAGAAGCGGTCGAACACCCGGTCCTGGTCTTCCGGCGCGATGCCGCCTCCTGAATCTCGGATGGAGACTTTCAGGTAGCGGGTTTCTTCCGGGTTGCCCGCTTCGCCGTCGTAAACGGAGGCCGAGACCTCGATGGTAGACCCCACCGGCGAGCATTTGGTCGCGTTGCCCAGGAGGTTGGCCATAATTTGATGGGCGCAATCGGTGTCGGCCTCCACCGGCGGCATCTGCTCTGGCAGGTTCAGCTCCAGGGTGAGTTCCTTCTCTTCCAGTTGGGCGCGGGCTCCGATGATGGTGTCTTCGATGATCTCGCCCATGTCCACGATGGTGGGATGTATCTCCAGTTGCCCGGCGTCGATGGCGGTCACGCCGATGAGGTCGTTGAGCATGCTGTTCATGCGCTCGATGTTGGCTTTGATGCGTTGCAGGAACTTGCGTTGCATCTCGCCGATGAGACCGACCGATTCGCCCAGCAGCAGGTCGGTGTAGCCGGTGATGGAGGTCATCGGTGTGCGCAGCTCTTGCGACAGCGAGGCCACGAATTCGTCGCGGGCCTGCTGGCTCTCGGCCTCGGCGGTGATGTCGTAGATGATGGCCACGCTGCCTTCCTGCCGTTCGCCGCTGGGAGTGGCCGCCATCGGGCTGATGGTGGCACGCAGCACCCGGTCGCCCACTTCCAGGGTGGTGATGACCATGTCGTCGGAATTGGCGGTGAGTTCTGCCACGGCTTTTTGCCAGCGTTCGTCCTGAGCTACCTGTTCCAGGGGTTGGTTGATGAGCGAATCGGGCGAAATCCCCAGCATCTGGGCGGCAGCGGTGTTTACGCGGCTCACTTTGCCGTTGGGGTCGCCGATGATGACGCCACAGGTCAGATCTTCCAGCACGGTTTGGGGACCGGCAACCTGAGGGCGGCCCTGTCCTGCCAGGGGACTGCGTTGGGTGCGCCGGATGGCACGCGCCAGTTTGCGGGCACGCTCGCGGGTTTTGGTCAGCGCATCGGCCAGGCGTTCGGCCTCGGCTGCTTCGCGCTCCAGCTCTCGGACCTTTTCTATCAACGCTTCGCGTTCGGCTTCCAGTCGCTTCAACTCGGCGGCACGAGCCTTTGCCTCGGCCGAAAGACTCTTGATCTTTGAGTCCTTCTCCCGGGACATCTGCTCGATGGCCATCCGGCTCTTTTTGACCGCGTCTTCCAGGGTTGCCAGCCGGGCGCGGGCTTCTTCCAGTGCCTTTTTGTCGCTCCTGGCGGACGTCTCTTGCTCGTAGAGTCTTTGAGCAAAGAGGGCCACCTCTTCGCGGCTCTTTTTCAGTTCGGCTTCCATCGCCGCCCGTTGCTTGCTGGCTTCCATCTCCTGGTTGCGCAGGGTCCAGGCGAGTTGTTGCGCTTTGGTTTTCAGGGCCTGGTGAGCGCGGGCATTTTCGATGGCGGTTGCCACCTGGTCGGCGAGGGTCCGGCAAAGCTGCGCTTCGCTGGCCGAAAAGGGACGGCCGGTTGTCCCGTTGCCGACGATCAACACACCCAGAACCGTGTCGTGGTGAACGATGGGCTGGATGATCACCGGCCCCGTCTTTTCGGAGCCCATCAGGGAAAAGAGGATGCGTAGCTGGGGGTTGTCGTCCCTCTCGTTGATTTGTACCTGTCGTGTGCGGCGCAGAGCGTGCTTGATGGCCTGTTGCTCGTTGATGGGGAAGGTCACCGCTTCGCCCCGCCCCTGGCGAGCCGGGTTGTAGATCGCCGCCAGTCGGAGTTGGTTGGTCTGTCCATCTTCCAGCAGGGCGATGGCGCATTGGTCGGCGTTGAGGGCCTGGGTCACGCTCTGGGTCGCGCCTTCCAAAACGGCCGACAGGTCGAGCGAGCTGGTGACTTTGCGGGAAGCCTCGAACAGGTTGACCAAGCCTCTGATCTGCTCCAGCGAGGTCTGGCTCAACCCCTGGAGTTCTTCGCTCTTGCTGCTGAGGGTGGCGATTGTTTCTTGATAGATGGTGAATACCAGCAGGGGATACGCGACGAGTTGTCCCAGACGTGTCCAGGTTGGCACGTTGGGGACGGGGTAGGGGGGCAAAACGCCGGTCAACACCAGGAGATGGAGTCCGTAGCCGAGAAGCAGTCCACTGAAGGCGACCAGCGACAGGCTGCGTTCCTGGTCGCGGAATGTCTTCGGGGTGAGGGAGCTCGTCAGGGCGATGATGGTGGCCGTGGTGATGGCGATTTGCCAGACGACCCACACCCATCCCTGGCTCGACAGGTTGTAGTCGGGCAAGACTGCCCCCTGGGCGATCTGGTTGCCCCAGGTGGCGGTGAGGACGACGTAAAAGACGCCCACTGCCAGGGTGTTGGTCACCAGCAGCCCGATGCCGGCGGTGACGTGGTCGCGCAGGGCGGGCACAAATGCCCAGGCCAGCAGGCCCAGGCTGACGACGTCAATCGCCCGCTCCAGCGGAGGGATCCAGACGACGGCCGTCTCGGGCGAGCGTCCGGAGATGATGGCTGCCACTACCAGCAGCCCGCGCAGCCCAATCATCCCTCCCAGGGCGATGACCTGAGTGCGCGCCCGAATGGTAGCGGCGTATGGCCACACGTCCTTGCTTCGTCGCCACTGACCCCAGGCAATCGCCAGCCCGGCCTCGATGACGAGCAGCACAATCAAGTGATAGATTAAGCTGCCAGATTGTGTACTCAGAAGAGTCAATACACCAGACACATCAGTTTCGATCCTGGTAAAAGTGGTGGTGCCGCGCTGTCGGCAGATAGCAGAGACTTGTGATTATCGGCTGTCGGCTATTGGATTGGCCTTAACGCAAGCGAACCCTTTGCATTATAGCACAAAGGGCCCGCTTTGAACAATAAGATTTTGGAACTAATAGAGTTGTCCCTGAATAAAGTGACCGGCACTTTTGTCGCCATTCCCAAATTATGGCAAAAAAGAGGCAACTACTCAGCCTGTCATTGCGAGCCGCGTTTTTTGCGGCGAAGCAATCTCAGACTCAGGGGCCGGGCCGGTATAGCCGACGGTATTGAGCGTAGCTTTCGTAGATGCGGCGCACGTAACGCTGGGGCTCGGCGAAGGGCATCGTTTCGACGAAGAGGTCCAGATCGGACACTTCTGCCAGCCAGTCGTGAACGCGGCCTGGCCCGGCGTTGTAGGCGGTCAGGGCAGGGACGATCTCCTCATCGAAGGTGGCCAGTTGGACGCTGAGATACCACGCACCGAGCTGGACATTGACGTAAGGCAGCCAGAGGTCGTTTTCTGCCAGCTCCCCCCAGCCCAGACGGCCGGCGATCCATTCACCGGTGGCCGGGATCACCTGGGTCAGCCCGCGTGCGTCGGCCAGCGAGGTGCCGGAAGGTTCGAAGAGACTCTCCTGGCGGATGAGCGCGAAAAGGAGCAGCGGGTCGAGTTGTTGATTCTGCGCTTCGGCGACGATGAGTCCCCGGTAGTAGAGGGGATGGGAGAGTTTTTGGATGAAGATTGGCACCTGTGCCCGGCTGGCGACCGGCGAGGTCCAGATGAGACGTTCGGCGCAGATGATGGACAGACGATACAGTCCCCGGTCGCGGAAGGCGAGCGACAGTTGATACATTGCCAGCGGGTCGTCCCACCACGCCTCTTTGACGGTCTCGAACTCGCCGAGGGCGTCACTGCGCCGCCCGACGGCCAGCAGCGCGTCGCCCCGGCGAAAGGGGGGACTCTGAGCGATGGCCGGGTCCAGGGCCGAAAGGGTGGTGGTATCGGTGATGGGGAGCCAGCTCGCCAGCCAGGCCTCGGCCTCTGCCTGGTCGCCCCCCGGGTCGGTGAGGGGGAGGGAGGGGGCGTTGGCGGCAAAAGCCGGCGCGGCGTCCAGCATCTCCGCCGCCCGCAGACCGTAGTAGGAGGCTGGCGCCCACTGGCGGGCTGCCTCAAAAGCGGCGTTCGCTTCGTCCGCGTTCTCCAGAGCCAGCCAGGCTTTGCCCAGCCAAAACCGGGCGGCCAGCCCAATCTGGCCGTCTGGGTAGTGCTGGATGAGGGCCTGCCAGCCGTCGCGGGCGGCTTCAAAGTCGGCGCGGCGGTAGTCGAGCAGAGCGGCCTTGAAGAGAGCCTGGGGGGCGTCCTCGGCGTCGGGGTAGCGGGCGGCCAGGTCGCGGAAACTGGCGGCAGCCGTCTCCAGATCACCCCCATCCAGCTCAAGCTCGGCCGCTTTCCACAGGGCGGTCACGGCCAGCGGCGACTGAGGGTATTCGTCGGTGAAGGCGCGGTAGGTTTTGATGGCCTGATCCACGGCATCGCGCCAGGCGTGGGTTTCGGCCATCTCCAGCCACGCCTCGGCCACGTGCTCGTTTTGCGGGTGCGTTTGGATGAGTTCCTGAAACTGCCGAATGGCTTGCCACAGGTTGCCGTTCTCCTTCAACGACAGGGCCAGGAACCAATGGGCGTCTCCCTTGTGCGTCTGGGGATCGGCTTCGATGGCACGGGTGAAGGCTTCGATGGCCGGCTGGTAGGCCGCGGCGTGATAGTCCACCAGCCCACGCTGGTAATCGTCCACCGGCACCTCCGCGTTGACCAGTTCTACCAGGGCCAGGTAACTATCGTAGGCTTCGGGGTAGCGGTTCACGGCCTGAGCGTAGCGTTCGTAGGCGGCTTCTGAGTTGCCGGCCATCACCAGCGCCTGTCCGGCCAGGTAAAGAATCTTGGCGCGATAGGCGCGGATGCGGGCGATGCTCAAGATGGCGTCGTATTGCTCGACGGCGGCCTGGGGGTCCCCCCGGGCCAGTTCGGCCTGGGCGATGCCCTCCCGCATGTGGACGGCCCAGCCGTTGTCGGGGGCCACGCGCAAGCCGTCGGTGTATGCCTGGGCTGCGCGGTCGTAGTCCAGTGCCAGCATGGCCGCGTCGCCGATGGCCTCGTAAGCGTAGATGGCCAGGGTATCGTCGCCGGCCTCCAGGTACGCCTGGTAGGCGGCGATGGCCCCACGCCAGTCGCCCAGCCCTTCGTAGGCTCGCGCCATCAAAAAGTGGGCCGACGCCACCTGTGGATCGGCGGGATAGGTTTGGACGAAATCGCCCAGGGCGGTCAGGGCTGTTTCGTAGTCGCCGGCCTCCAGCGCGCTGCGCCCGATCCAATAGGCGGCCAGTTGACGCTCTCCCTCGTCGGCGCCGGGATCGGCCAGCAGGGCGGCGAACTCGTCGCGGGCGCGGGGGTAGTCGCCCCAGGCAAAAGCCTGTTGCGCGGCGGCCAGTCGGTCGCTGGGGATCGGCGTGGGTGTCGGCGTGGGGGTGACGGTTGGGGTGGGCGTGGTCGTGGGCGTCGGTGTGGGGGCGACCGTGGGCGTCGGCGCGGCGACGGTCGCCGGCGGCGGTGCAGACGTTGGATTGGCGACGGGGTCGTCGGTGGGCAGGGGAGGCGGGCGGGATGGCGCGTTGCGCTGGCACGCCGAAAGCCCCCCCATACCGAGAAAAATCGCAAGCCCCAGGGCAAGTGTGATTCTTTGCATAAGTTATCACCCTCTGAGTAGGTTGCTATTATGCTTGCGAGTGGTGAGACTGTCAACATAGCGATGGTGACACGCAAACGCGGGGAGCAGAAGCGGGGACGGACGAAGCGAGGGGTGGGCGTTCCCTGGTTGAGCGATGGCCGGGTGGTCAGGCCGGGCATCGGTGATAGGCACTTATAAAAGTGCCTGTCACCTGGGCACCTGGGGTCGAGGCTTTAGCCGGTTTTCTGAATTACCGGTTAAAGCCTCGACCCCGGATAAGGCGATTGTTTGAGCAACCAATAACGCAACAGGGGGCGAAATATGCGAACAAAGAATCGCCTGTATCCCAGCGCACTGGTCATCTCCTGAATATAGTCTTTCAGGGTACGGCGCTGGTAATTGAGCAATCTCTGACTTTCGTTGGTATCCAGCCAGTCGGTGCTGTATGGAGTTGAAGCGAAGGCTTCTGCTGGCAATCCTCCCAAACCGGTGGCATCCAAAATCTGCGTCATCAGATCGCGATAGTAGAATTGGCATTCGGGACCGCCACCGATCAGCAGGGTTTTGCCCCACACGTCTTCATTGTCCAGGGCGTTGGCCAGCGCCAGGGCGACGTCTCGCGAATGCACGTATTCAATGCGATTGTCCAGGGGCACTTCGAACATACCGGGGTCCAGGATCAGGCGGATGGGCAACACCGCGCCGAATCGAAAGATGCTCCAAACCAATCTGGAGGTCCTGATCATTCGTTCACATTCAACTTTGTGTTGGGCGTAGTGCTCGACCGGGTTCACCGGATCGGATGCCCTTCGCGGGGGAAGCTGATCTTGGGTTCTGCCAAACACGTGCAGCGAAGAGCCAAAGATGAGCCGGGGCGACTCGGGCAACGCCAGCATCGCGTCGATCAGGTTTCGGGTGCCGTCCACGTTGATTTCCCGGGCCCACTCTGGGTGGTCCTCACTATTCACGCCCGTGGCCGATAGCCGGGGGATGACATACGCCAGGTGAATGACCACGTCCTGGTCGCGCACGGCGGCGGCCAGAGCATCGGGGTTGCGCACATTTCCCCACAGCACTTCGATCTGCCCTTTTAATCTACGGGCAGCCTTTTCATTCGCTTTGGTTTTCAAATCAAAGGTCCGCACCCGATGCCCACGGCCGACGAGTTCCTCCAGGGTGCTGATGCCAACATTGCCAAAAGCTCCCGTCAGCAGGACCCTCGTTTTGGCTTTGGCCTGTCGAAGGGGTGGTGTAGCTGTCGTCATAGGTTGTCTCTGCCCGTTTCTGCTGGATCATCCCTTTATGGCAAAAAGCCAAAGGGATTGCGCTGCACGCCGTTTTGGCGAATTTCGAAATGAAGGTGTGGGCCGGTGGAGTTGCCGGTGCTCCCCGCTTCGCCGATTTGCTGGCCTTTGGCGACCGAGTCGCCCGCCTCTACGTAATAAACCTGCATATGCGCGTAGAGCGTCTGAAAACCGTTGCCGTGGTCAATGACGACCATCCGGCCATAGCCTGAGTCGTCCCAGCCGGCGGCGACCACGTAGCCCGAGTCGGCGGCCAGTATCGGCGCGCCTTGCCAGGTGCCGATGTCGATGGCGCGGTGACGGTCCCAATAGCCCTGAGTGATCTGCCCGGCCGTCGGCCAGCCGAAGACTCCGGTTCCTTTGCTGGCGTCTTCGGGGATGGGGCCGCTATAGGCGACCACCGTCCGGGGGACGTAGGGCTTGGTGCCGCCGGGCACGATCAGCCATTGACCGGCCACGAGTTGGGGGTCGTCGGCATTCAGTTGATTGAGCGGGTAGTTGATGATGGCAGCCGGGTCCACTTTGTAGGCGGCGGCAATGGTTTCGAGGGTGTCGCTGGCGCCTACCTGGTGATACACGCCGTCTACGGGCAGGATTATCAATTCCTGGCCGACGCGAAGCAGGTCGGGGTTATCTTCCAGGCGACCGTTGGCCCACATAATCGTCTCAGGGGCCAGGCCAAATTGTGCGGCAATGCCAAAGATGGTATCCCCTGCCTGGACGGTGTAGCGGGTGATCTCGTCACGGGGACGTTCTGGGATGATGGTGTGGGGCACGGCTGCCCGCACCAATACGTCGCTGGCGTTGAGAGAGGAGGCCGACAGAAGAGAGGAAGCGTCGGCGGCAGCGGGCGAGGAGTTCGCCGGCCCGGCGGCTTCGTCGCCCGTTTGTGAGCCGGGGGGCGCGATGCTCTCGCCCGCCGGGCTGAGACGACGCGGCGTTGGCCGGGGTAGGGTGAGGGGGGTTACGTCGCTCAGGGCGACGACGAGGATCACCAGCAAAATGATCGCCAGGTGAGCGGCCGTCCGACTCATCAACAGGTCGTCGGACCAACGAGCGGTGAGCCACAGCCGCGCCCGGCGTATGGTGAGTCTTGCTCGTCCCTGAGCACTCTCTGAGGGGCGAACGGTCTTTATCTCGCCCTTTATCATGTGTCCCCCGGACCGGGCGAACGGTCGCCCGGCGAGCGGTTCTCGCATGCATCTCCCTCAATCGTTGTGCAATATTGAATAGGAGCCTATCATATCCGACCTGCCGGGGGATGTCAAATAGCGGGGATCGTCTAAATTTCTTGATGCAGGGTGGCCAGGAACTCCTGGTTGTTGGCCGTCTTGGGCAGGCGCTCCAGGATGCTCTCGAGAGCTTCTGCGCCGCCGCCTATGGCCTGGATCATACGGCGCAAGATCCACACACGGGCCAGCGTGTCTTTGTCCAAGAGCAACTCTTCGCGCCGGGTGCCGGAGCGTTCGACGTCGAAGGCGGGGAAGAGACGGCGTTCGGCCAGCTTTCGGTTGAGGTGGAGTTCCATGTTGCCGGTGCCCTTGAACTCTTCGTAGATGACGTCGTCCATGCGGCTGCCGGTATCCACCAGACAGGTGGCAATGATGGTCAGGCTGCCACCCTCCTCGATGTTGCGCGCTGCGCCAAAGAAGCGCTTGGGCGGGTAGAGGGCGGCCGGGTCGATGCCGCCAGAGAGCGTCCGTCCGCTGGGGGGGACCACCAGGTTGTAGGCACGGGCCAGGCGGGTGATGGAATCCAAGAGGATCACCACGTCGCGTCCACTTTCTACCAGCCGCTTGGCTCGTTCCAACGCCATTTCGGCCACCCGGGTGTGATGCTGCACCGGCTCGTCGAAGGTGGAGCTGATCACCTCGGCGCTGACCGAACGGTCCATGTCGGTCACCTCTTCCGGGCGTTCTCCGATGAGCACCACCATCAGGTGAATGTCGCGGTAGTTGGCGGTGATGCCATTGGCAATTTGTTTGAGGACGGTGGTCTTGCCTGCCTTGGGCGGTGAGACGATGAGCCCACGCTGACCGCGCCCGATGGGCGTCAGCATATCAATCAGCCGGGTAGCCAGAATGCGACGGTCGGTTTCGAGCTTGAGTTGCTCATCGGGGAAGATGGGTGTCAGGCGTTCGAAGTCGGGACGTTTTTTGGCTGTCTCTGGGTCCAAACCGTTGACGGCTTCGACGCGCAAGAGCCCGTAATACTTTTCGGTCTCTTTGGGCGGGCGTACCTGACCGATGACCATGTCGCCGGTCCGCAGTCCAAAGCGCCGGATCTGCGATTGCGACACGTACACGTCGTCGGGGCCGGGCAACAGATGATCAGACCGCAAGAAGCCGATGCCGTCCTGGATGATCTCCAGCACGCCGCCGCCGAAGATGTAGCCCTGTCCTTCGGCGTGTGCCTTAAGCAGCCGCAGAATCAGCTCGTCCTTTTTCAGGCGGCTGTAGCCCGAAACATCCATCTCGCGGGCGATGTCTCGCAATTCTTCTAGGGTTTTGTTTTCAAGTTCAGCGATGTTCACTGGATCGCTCCTGGGTAAAACGTGTTGATCTCAGGTGGTCGTTATGGTCGGTTGTTGAGCAGGCGACAGGCTACGCTGCCAGAAGATATGGGGATAGTTTCGTGGGGTAGTAGGGTGTCGTTGATCATACCCCAACCAACGACCGTTGACTGTGCGTTTGTCCGAAATACTATATGCCCCTTTTCACACCGCAAGGGCGAATTCTATCCTGATTTGGTAAATCTCTCGACTGAGAAGGGACGTTTGGGAAAAAGTTTTATGGAGGTTCAACCTGGACCGGTGAGGATTTCAAGTTAAAAGCCCATCCGAAAGGTAAGACACACAGGCTTCAGGAACGTCGTGTCTATAGAGGCCCTCCCCAAGAGGAGGACCATGCCGATTTTCGGATAGGTATGGCAATGCAAGCAATGGGCTTTAAAAGCTCAGTTGGGTTGCTGACCTACGGGAATACGGGGAGACGCAAACTTACTTGAAAAGCACTGGCTTTAAAGAGCCTGACAGTGAAGCACAAAAGCCGACTTATGGTCGAGGTGAAACACCAACGCTATTATAGCACTATTCTCGTCTGCCGTCAAAAAACCTGCATTCACCGGAAAGAGACTCATCCCAGCGCGGGCCGGGGGTAAGGGAAAAGATGGGTTTCCGAAGGGAATTCGAGGGAAATTGCACTTTACAAATTTTCAAAAGTGGGGTATAATCAGGGCCGTGAGACATCGGGCACCGGTCTCTTTTTTGTTTGCCGAGTTCCCTCGTCCGCCTGGGGCGAGGGATACTCTTTACTCTCACGAGGTTTCCGTGATGGCAGATAAACCCGTATTTTTAACTCAAGAAGGTTTGAAAAAACTGGAAGAAGAACTCCATTACCTGGAGACCGAGAAACGGGCCCAGGTGGCAGCGCGTATTCGGTCGGCGAAAGAAGAAGGCGACATCAGCGAAAACGCAGAATACGACGACGCCAAGCACGAACAGGCCTTTGTAGAAGGGCGTATTATGACGTTGCGCGCTATGCTCGGCAGTGCCGTCGTCATCGAAGAAAATGGTCCCTCCGATGAAGTGCGCCTGGGATCGCGGGTGACAGTGTTGGAAGAGGGCCTCGACGAGCCTGAAGTGTATCACATCGTTGGCTCGGCCGAGGCAGACCCGCTCAACGGGCGCGTCTCCAACGAGTCGCCCATCGGTCGCGCGCTGATGGGCCAGCGCGTCGGCTCGGTGGTGACATACAACGCCCCCGCTGGCAAAATCCGCTTCACCATCCTCAGCATCGAATAGGAAGCTATTGCAGTAGGGAGTAGCGGGTTTCTGGAAGCATCGAACGCCTACTTCCTATTCCTCTCTACTCCCTGGCATTTTTTAAGGAAGCAACATGCTCGAAGACCTCAGCGATCAAGTTCAGCAGCGCATGCTCAAATTGCAGCGATTGCGCGAGCGAGGGGTTGTGCCCTACCCGGCTCGTGCCCGTCGCAGCCACACGGCAGCCGAGGCCATTGCCGCCTTCGAAAAGGCCGAAGCCGCGGACGGCGACAGTCCCACGGTGCAGGTAACGGGCCGGCTGCGTGCCATCCGGGTGATGGGCAAGAGCGCCTTCGCTCACATAGAAGACGGCAGCGGACGCATTCAAATTTATCTCAAGCGGGACGACCTGGGCGAAGAGGCTTACGAATGCTTCAAACGCGATTTCGACCTGGGTGACTTCATCGGCGTCGAGGGCTACCTCTTCCGCACCCGCACCGGCGAGGTGACAGTTCGCGTCCAGTCGTACGAGATGCTGGCCAAGGCGCTGCACCCTCTGCCCGAAAAGTGGCACGGCCTGAAAGACGTCGAAACCCGCTACCGCCGGCGTTATCTGGACCTCATCGCCAACGAGGACGTGCGGCGCATCTTCGTCACCCGCACCCGCATCGTCACCGCGATGCGCCGGTTCCTCGACGAGCATGGCTTCCTGGAGGTGGAGACCCCCACCCTGCAACCCATCTACGGTGGCGCGATGGCCCGCCCCTTCGTCACCCACCACAACGCCCTCGACATGACCCTTTACCTGCGCATCTCCGACGAGCTTTACCTGAAGCGCCTCATCGTCGGGGGCTTCGACAAGGTTTACGAAATTTGCAAAGACTTTCGCAACGAAGGCGTAAGCACCAAGCACAACCCAGAGTTCACCCAGATGGAGTGCTACTGGGCCTACGCCGACTACAACGACATGATGTGGCTGACCGAGCACATGGTCGCCTTCATCGCCGAGCAGGCGTTGGGCAGCACGCAGATCACCTTTCAGGGTCACCAGATCGACCTGTCGCCCCCCTGGCGACGCTGGTCGCTGC
>JAJRXB010000198.1 GCA_024276515.1 Chloroflexota bacterium | reverse complement strand
TGAAGTCTCGCAGGACGACTTCCCTCCCTTGCTCCCCCAATCGTCGTCTCAGGAGAGGGTCGTCCAGCAGCCGACCGAGGGCACGGGCCAGCGCCTGGGCGTCCCCCGGCGACACCAGGAGGCCGCTCTCCTCGTGGACGACCAGCTCCGGGATACCCGACACGGCGGTGGAGACGACGGGCATCCCGGTCGCCATCGCCTCCATCAGGGCCACCGGGATACCGTCCCGATCCCCATCCCGGGCGACGACGCAGGGGAGGGCAAAAATAGTGGCCTGGCGCAGGTGTTCCCGAACCTCCTCCTGGGGCAGGGCTCCCAGCAACCGCACCCGCCCATCCAGCCCGGCGGCCTGGATCGCCCGCGCCAGGGAGGCGCGTAAGGGACCATCCCCGATGATCCGCGTCTCGAAATCGTATCCTGCCTGGGCCAGGTGACGGCAGGCAGCGACGAGGCAGGCGAATCCCTTCTTCTCCACCAGCCGTCCGACGCCGAGAATGATGGGGCGTTCCGGGTGCTTCTCCGGGGGGACGTAGGGGAACTGGGCCGGGTCCAGGCCGCAGTGGACGACGTGGATCTTGGAGGCGACTCCGGGGTCGCCGGCCACGTCCACCATGTGGCGACGGTTGTACTCGGAGATGGCGACGACGAAGTCGGCCTCCCGAATCTTCATGGGCAGCAGCACCGGATTGGCGTAGAGATCGTTGGCGTGAGCGGTGAAGCTGAAGGGGATGCCCAGCAGCCGGGAGGCGATCAGGGCCATCGTCGCGCCGTTCAGCGCGAAGTGGGCGTGCACGTGCTCGATTCCCACCTCCTCCAGATAACGGGTCAGCACCACCCCACCCAGGAAGTGGATCAGCGTGCGCCGCCGGTTGGATAGGGACTCCCCGGAGCTGGTCAGGAGATCGAACAGGGTGCGCCAATAGGCCCTGGGCGACCGACGCCAGTAGCGCAGGTGACTGGTCACCAGCCTCCCCGCCGAGAGCGGGAAGAGGTAGCGGGTCTCCCGACGCAGGGGCTCAGCCTCCGGCGAGACCTCCGCCGGATCAGGCCGCCAGATGGAAAAGGGCAGAACCTCCAGGCCGGCCTGGCGCAGGGCGTAGATCTCCCGGTAAACGAAGGTCAGGGTCAGCCCCGGAAATTTATGGGCCAGATACGCGATTCGAATCATAGCTCTCAATCCGATGGATGCGCCCGGCGCTCCAGAGAACGGTCTGGGGCGATGGGGCAGTGATGAGGGGCCGGTCGGTCGTCTCCAGAGACGTCCCCTGGACGAGCAGGGCAGCCTGAACCCGGCCCTGGGGCGACCGACGCCACACGGCCATCTCCCCCCAGGCCCGGCAGGAATCGGCCTCCATAGGCCCCGGCGCTGCCCGCCAGAGCGCCACGTCTTCCCCCGAAGGGCCGGTCACGACCAACCCCACCTCTCCTTCGGCCGGTGTCAGGGGGGAGAGGCGGACGTCGAAAGCCCCCCGGCGAGGCTCGGGGAAGAGGACCGTCGCCAGGAGCAGGGGCAGGGGGCCGTCCCAGGTGTAGCAGACGGTAGGGGCCAGCAGCCGCTCCCCTGACTCCGGTGACACCCACCCCTGGATGGGTTGGGTAGCACCACACACGACCTGAGTGCTCAACCGTCCCCCCTGCCCGGGGAGGAGGTGGAGCGCCGCGCCATCCTCCAGCCAGGCGTGGACCCGTCCCCCCTCGTCCTGGTGCCACCGCATCGCCGGCGCCAGGTGGAAGAGAGCAGTGACCTGGTGGGTTCCGCTCCCCGTCAGGTGATCCAGCACCAGCCAGTAGGGGGCTTCCCCTTTCACGAAGAGGACCACCCGGCGGTGGACCACGGGATCGGGCAGGCGGGTGTAGCCGTCGTGGCTGCCGTCCACCAGGTCGAAGGCCGGGCTGCTGAACCAGCGCCGGAGCGCCGTCCGGGCGACGCGGCCCACGTGGCGGATGCCCAGCAACTCGCTCTGGTCTTCCCCGTCCACCAGGACGGTGTTGTGAGCGCGGGTGCCCCGAAAGTAGGCCCGCCAGTCCAGCCCCAGGTAGTAGCCGTAGGCGCCGGCGTCGGGCAGCAGGGTGTGACCGTAGGCGTGCAGGACCAGGCTCAGGGCGTCGGCGTGGCCGTGGTTGGGAACCGGCTCGTGACCGAAGAAGCCGCAATCCACGTGCGCGTAGCTTTGGTGCTCGCCCTCGCCGTGGCGCATCACGAAGTGACCGCTGGAGACGAAAGCCTGGGAAGCGAGCACGCCGACGTCGAAGGGTCGCTGTCGGTAGTCGCAGGCCAGCGCCGGCCCGACCAGCCAGATGCCCCCTTCGTCCAGGTCCGCCGTCCGGGGGATCTGGCTCCCCCGGTCCAGCCAGGCCTCGCCGGCGGCCACCGGGTCGAAGACGAGAAAGCTGTCGCTGCGGGCCGAGTCGCCCAGCAAGGGGAAGGTGCCGTCGGGCTTGCGGACGGCGCGGGCGAAGGTGTGCATCCGTCGCAGATGGTCGGCCACGTCGTCGGGCAGGGAGAGGCCGTTGCCAGCCAGCCAGAGGTCCAGGGAGAGCAACGCCTGGGTGACGATGAAGTGGTAGAGGGTGGCCTGCTCCCGGTGCACGCCGTCGGGGGCGACCTGCTCCCGGACCTGGCGGTAGAAGACGCGCAGGCCCCGCTCGCGCCAGTGGCTCGCCCGGCGGAACTCCGGGAAGGTGAGACCCACCCAGGCCAGCACCCACGATTCCAGCAGGAGGTGGTTGTTGGTGGCGTGGTGTTCCAGGTTAGCCTCCAGGTAGCGGGCCTGGTCGAAGAGAGAGCGCAGAAAGGGGATACAGGCCCGGCGCTGGAAGGTCGGCGCCGCCCGGAAGTGGGCGAAGGCCCAGAGCCAGTTGTGCAGGCGGGCGGCCACCTCGAAGACGCTGTGGGTGGCCGGTTGGGTCACCCCGGTCGCGTTTTGGGCGATCCAGTCCAGCAGGACGTGACAGAAGGTCTCGCAGAACCGTTCCTCGCCGGTATACCAGTAGGCACGGCCCAGGGTGACGAAGTAGCCGTGCCGGTTCAGGTCCCACGTCCAATCCACGTTGCCTCCGGGGCGCGCGCGCCAGTCAATGCGCCCGTCGAACTGGACGGGGGGCTGGCCGCGGAAGCGGAACCGGCGCTGGCAGACCTCCTCGGCGGCGGCGATGGTGGCCTGTTGCACCGAAGTGGACACGACCCGGCGCATAGCTTCCCGGTCATCCTCCCCGAAGAAGAAGCGGGGGCGGGGGCGGGCGGCCAGATGCTCCACCAGCGCTGTTTCGGCGGCTGGCCTGTCGCCGCGTTCCAGGGCCTCCGCCACGGCGACCAGGCCGGGACGGTCCAGGTCGAGGTGGCGGAACAGGTCCACCGTGGGGCGCGGCCAGCGGGCTCGGGCCTGAAAGGCCCGCCAGAGTTGCCAGCGACCAAAGCGGAGGAGGTAGCCCGGCCCCCGGCCGGCCACAATCTGGGCGCGTCGTATCCAATTCTGCGCACTCGAACCAGTGTGTTGCATCGCTCAGTCCACGTAGCCGAGGGCCCGGAGGCGGTCCATCACCTCCTGGGGCACCTCTTCCTCTTCAGCGGTCTCCTCCAGGGCGAGCCCTTCGTCGTAGGTCTCGATGGTGCGGAGGGGATAGGCCTGAAGGTAGGCCGGGTCTATCGCTTCGGTCAGCACCCGTCCATCCATATCCTCGGCGACCGGGAAGTCCAGCAAAGCCAGCAACGTGGGGACCACGTCCAGCACGGTGGCTTCGGACAATGGCTCGGCGCGGCGGACGACGCCCGGCCCCTTGAGCACCAGGATGCCGTCGGGATGGTGGATGCCGGAGACCTTCAGATCGTACTCCGGCTGCACCAGATCGGTGAAACGGCACCGACCTTCGGGCCAGACAACCGTCAGCTCGTCCAGGTCACGGTTGTCGAAGACGCGCGCGCCGTAGAGTTTCACGGCCAGCGAGCCGATGTTGTCCTCCTTCACGTCGAACATCGGCATGTCAATCTCCGGGACGTAGACGCTGCGCAGCTTCTGGATGACCGCCTCTTTGCGCTCCGGTGAAGCATCTCGCCGGAAGCTCAGCACAATCCAGCGCCGGTGGTGGACGTAAGAGACCTCCCCGTCCAGCCCAAAGGTGCGCAGGACGGCCTCGCCTTTGAGCCGGCCCCGGAAGTCCTGCATCCCCTGTCCGGCCTTGTGACTGGCCTCGAAACCGTGGTCGGAGAGCAGGCAGATGAGCGTCTCCTCGTCGGTGAGGCGCAGGATGCGGCCCAGGGCCCGGTCGGCAAGCTCGTAGGCATAGGGAATGGCGTCGCGGTAACGGGTCAACTCCTCCGGCGGCAGGGGAGGGAAGGGCTCCGGCTCCAGGTAGCGCCAGAAACGGTGCGAGAAGGCATCGGTCTGGTTCAGGTAAAAGGTGGTGAACCAGGGCTGGTAGCGACGCACCAGGTTCAGGTAGAGGTCGAGCTGGATCTCCAGCTTGAGAACCCGCTGGCGGATGAAGTGGTCGTTGGCCCGCAGGCGGCGCAGGCGGGACTGGAGGAAGTAGCCAGCGATGTGGACCAGGGTCCCGGGTCGGAGGCCGTACCGCATCGCTTTGGCAATGAGGGAGATCCGCCGGCCCCACGGGGCCTGCAGGCCCGATTCCATCTCGCGGATGAAGCGCAGGTGGGGAGGGTGGGTATCGTTGGCCCGCTCGAAGAGGGACGGGATCACGAAGCCCGGCAATTGAGGTGGGGGCCAGGTGACCGGCCAGCCGAAGAGCCCTATAGAGCGATCGGGAGCGGCCAGGATGTCCCAGATGCGTCGGGTGCGCAGGCCGGTGGCCGTGTCGAAGAAGCGGGTCACGCCGTGCTTCTCCGGGCGCTTGCCCGTGGCAATCGTCGTCCACACGATGGGGGTCAGGGACGGCTCGAAGGAGCGCAGGGTGGCGTGCACCCCCTCGCGCATCAGCCGGGCCAGGTTGGGGAGCCTCCCCTGCTCCAACAGCGGTCGAATGACGGTCCAGGTCGCGCCATCCCAGCCTACGATCAAGCACCGGATTCTCACAAGTTGGCCTCCCCGAGATGGCGGGTTTGACGATCTCCCTGAGAGCGGGCGCTGAGCAACTGTTGGTGCGTGCCAATCAGCGCACCAGCAACGGTGAAAAAAATGATGCTGATGATAGGATGGTTGATCACAACAGTCCAGGCCCCCACCACGTAGGTGATGAAGACAGCCCAGAAAACGGCGAACAGCTTGTCCTCCACGAAGCCCGGCCAATCGGGAGCCCGAGCCCGAAAGTACAGGCGAATGCTGAGATACAGCAACAAGGCCATCACAGCAACCCAGGGGACGAACCCCACAACGCCGGTCGCCACCAGGAGCGCGATGAAAGCGCTCTCCACGGCTTTGATGTTCTTGGTCAGGCCATCGGGGCGATACTTGCCCGATTCGTACTGATAGTGGTCGAATCCCCAGCCCCAAATGGGTTTAGCTTTCCACATGTTGACACCGGTCTCCCAGCGCAACGTTCGTCCCTCAAGGGTGGAGTTGCTACTGATGCGCTCGTTGACCACCGTACTGTCTTCCACGGTGTCGGAGCCGACGAAGGCGAAGATCCCTGCCACCAGGATGAGGGCCAGGAAGAGTCGGCGGAACTTGGGATAGGCAAACTGCAAAACGACGAAGCCGAGCAACGTGCTGATCCACGGCGTGCGGTTGTAGGCCATAAAGAGGCCAATGAGGGAGGCGCTAAGAGTTCCCAGGAAGAACAGGCGCCGGCGACGGGTAGGGGCCTCCAACACCAGGTAAAAGTTCACAGGGATGATCATTCCAAAGACACGGCCAAATATAGCCGGTTCCCCGTACAGGCCCCGCAACACTCGAATGTTCTCGGAGTAATAGAGAATCCGTCTGCTCAGATCACGGTTGGTGAACAGAATGTTGCCGGTGAGCTGCTCATAGGTAGCGTAGAGGCCGGAATAAGCGCCTATGATCGCCAGGGCGATGAGCAACCGGTCAAGGTGGGAGCGATTCTGGATCAGGTTTTTCGCCAGGAAGAAGAAGAGATAAGGGACCAGGTAGAGGGTGAGAATCCGTTGCAGCGCCCCTGTAGGCTCCACCGAAGCGTCCACGGCGGCGATCATGCCGACCAGCGCTGCCAACATAGCTCCTTCAATCCGACCTGGTGCCACCAGGGGGCGCAGCCGAACGGCCGCTCGGGCCAGGAGGAGGGTGAGCAAGAAAGCGACGCCGAAGCGGGTGATGGAGAAATCGGGGATTCCTTTGCCCAAATCGAGTTTGATAGAGGTTTCGATGAATGGGTGGACGAGAATAACGGCCAGGAGGCCGGTTGGCGGGTCCATCAGGCTCAGGATGACCCAGCCGCCGAAGACCAGGTAGGTCACCACGTCCAGGTAAGACTTGGGTGAAGCCAGCCCACGCCCAACCAAGACGCCCAGGACGATGGCGAGGAATCCGAAAAGAGGATAACGGGCACAATACAACAGCTTCAGAGTTGGCTGAGATATATCTTTGAACATCGAGGTGAGCTTCACCCTCTGCATAACTTGCCTCAACCTATCTCGACGGGACGTCGGCACTACTCAACGTAGCCCAGCTCACGCAAGCGGGCCAATATCGTGGCGTCGTATTCCGGGATATGCGCCGGAGTGGAAACTTCCGGTGGGTGGTCTTCCATCCAGGCCAGCAAGCGTTGTCGCAAATCGGCAGCTACGTTCGGACGCTTGTGAATCAGATTGTCGGTCTCGCCGGGGTCCTGGAGAAGGTCGTATAGTTCATCTCGCCCATCGGAGGCCCAAATGTACTTATAGCGGCGAGTCCGATAGGCGCGCAGTTCACGGTCGAAGGGGAGGAAGTCGAACTCGGGATAATGTTTGGCGAACTCGTTGATAGGACGCATAAGCTCGGCGACGGCGTAATCCGGCCGCCGTGGCAGGTGCTCCGGGAGCAGGCTGAAGCCTTGAACCTGTTCCCAGACGGTGGGGTCTTCCATCCCCACCAGGTGCAAAATGGTGGGAAAGACGTCGTGAGTCTGCACGGTTTGCTCCACAACGGTGCCGGGAGGGAAGGCCTTAGGATAGCGGAGAACCAGGGGCACACGGATAAGGGTATCGTACAAAGAGTAGGCATGGTGCAACAGTCCGTGTTCGCCCAGATTGTCGCCGTGATCGGAGGTGACGATGAGAAGGGTATCATCCAGGACCCGGCGACGCTCCAGAAAAGCCACCAATTGACCGATCCGATGGTCCAAATAGGCCATCTCTGCTTCGTATAAAGCCCGCAGGATGGCAAAATCTTCATCGCTCATCGGGGTGGTGCCCGTCAGGAAGGCCCGATAGTTCATATTGACAGAACGCCAATCGGCCTTTTCCAGCCCGTTCAGCCGAAGGAAACGACGGCGAAAAGGCTCTGGTATCCAGCGATGGGGCATATGGGGTTCGACGTAATTGATGAAAATGAAGAAGGGATGTTCTCCACTCCAGCGGCGAAGCCAGCGGCGCACCAGGAGGTTTGTGAACATCGCCCCCTGGTCCTTCCGTCCCGTCCATTGGGTCAGCTTGCGCATACCCCGCCACAGAAGATGCGATGGCTGTCGGCTACCATTCCAGCGGAAGGGGCCATCGGTGACCTGGAACCCACGATTCAGGCCGGTGGACTCGTCGATGAAGGCGTTGTTGGTAAAGCAGGCCGAGCGGTATCCCAGCCACCCCAGCACTTCGGCCAGGGTATGAAGGCGGTCATCCAGATAACGGTGTTGATTCACCGCGTTGTGTCGAGAGGGGAAGGTGCCGGTGAAAAGCGAGGCGTGAGAGGGCACCGTCCACTCGGCCGGGGAAATCGCCGTCGTGAAGCGCGCCCCTTCGGCCGCCAGCCGATCCAGCGTGGGCGTGGTCGGATGGGGACAGCCGTAACAAGAGAGGTAATCGGCGCGGGCCGTATCGATTACGATGAGCAGGACATTGGGGCGTTTCGTTCCAGACATAGCTTTTTCCTTTACCGGGTCACGGGAGCTTCTTGGACTTTCTCTTCCAGCTCCAGGCGCAGGGTCTCGACGTACTCCAGCAAGAAGGCCAGCGCAATGCCCAGCGCGACGGCGGCAATGGCTCCGACCACCAGGATCTTGGGAGACAGAGGAGCCATCGGGCGACGAGGTGGAGAGGCAGGCTCCACCACCTGGATAAAGTTGGTATTCAGAATCTCATTCTCCTTCAAGGTGGCTTCGGTGAGCTTGTCTAACAGCAAGTTGTATACAGACTGCGCTCGCCCCACTTCGGCCTTCAGCATCACGTACTGGGTATTGAGCGAGACCAACCGCTGTAGTTCGCGTTCGTGTTGAGCAATTAAACGTTCGTAAGCGGCCACCCGGTCCAATTGTCCTTCTGCTTCGGCCTGGTCGCGTTGCAATTGAAGGGAACGGAGAAGTGATTGCTGTGAGGTGATCTCGGTATCCAGCATGCCGATGTTGTTTTCGATCTGGAACTGCGTGAGATCTCGCTGGGCCTGACGCAGTTCGTCGCTGGCAATGTTCAACTGCTGCTGGATGAACTGGCGAGAGTTGACGGCAGGGGCTGCCTGTATCTCTCCATAATATTTCAGCGCCGCCTGCACCATTCCATTGGCCAGCAGAGCCGCTTCATCGGGATCTGAGGCGGTGACGATCAGGGTGATCAGATCTGAATCTTTGGATTCCTCGATGGTGGCAGAACGTTGCAGATCATCTCCCCGCATATCTACGCCCGTCTCCTCAACAGTGCGCCAGGCTATCACACCCCCCTGAAGGATTTCCAGGAAGTTGGACCGGGTGTAATTGATGGCTTCACGAGAGGTGGGAGCACGGAGTTCGTACAAAGAGACGCCGCCCACGAGAGGACGTACTACCATAAAGTGAACCCGCGCCCGATACATCGACGGGCGTGTGTAAGAGAGAAAAATAATTGTACCCAGGGTGACGAGGATGGTGATGACGACCAACCACCAGCGTCGACGGAGTACCCTGACATAGGCCAGCAATTCTTGTAAACTCATCGCTCTCCTCTTTCCAGAAAAGATTTCGGGGGCAGCTTTGAGGGTACGGCTGCCCGTAATCCTTTGTCTTTTAAGGCTAAAACTCGTTCGTAAATTTGTTGCATGGTGGTCACGTGTTGTTGCGCCGAGAAGCGGCTTTTGGCCTGGCGTTGAGCGCGTTGTCCCATCTGTTGGCCTCGTTCTCGGTTTTGCAAGAGATGCCGAATCGCATCGGCCATGGTGGAGGGACTCTTGGGCGGGACCAGCAGCCCGGTGACCCGGTCTTCGACGATATCCAACACCCCACCGGCAGCGGTGGCGACGACGGGCCGGCCGGCCGCCATAGCCTCGACGACGACTCGCCCAAAGGGCTCCGGCTCTGAAGCGCTGTGCACCACGACGTCGGAGGCGGCTATAATGCGAGGCACGTCGTTCCTGAAGCCGGTGAAAATTACGTGTTGCGAAAGGCCCAGGTCGGCGACCAACCGCTGCAAGCGGCGATAGTAGGCCTGGCTGGTGGCAGTGGAACCTGGGGTCCCGACAATCAGGGCCCTGGCGTTGGGATGAAACCGGACGACCTCGGCCATCGCCTGGAGGAAATCGTCGTGCCCTTTCCACCAATCGAGCCGGCCCACGTTGCTGATCAACTGATCGCCCCCGTTCAGGCCCAACTCGGCCCGCAGATCCGCCGTGTCGTCGGCCTGCTCAAAACGTTCCACGTCTATCGGATTGTGAATGACCTGCCCCTTCTCCGCCGGGACGCCCTGGCTCTGGTAAAGCTGCTCCACAGCCCTGGAGATGTAGACGAAGGCGTCCACCCAACGGACCAAAGGGCGCTCGACGAAAGAAAGCCTGTGCAGCATCCGCACGTGGCAGACCTGGGACACGCCGGCCATCCGAGCGGCCATCACCGTGGCCCGGTTGCCCGACAAGGTATTGTTGTGGTGAACCAGGTCAACGGCTTCCTCTCGGATGATCCGGGCAACCCGGCGGGCCAGGGGGACGTCTCGCCGGAGCAGCAGGTAGAACTGTTTGGCAGCCCTGTACCCCTCCGACCACCGGCGGCTATACTGGCCCAGAGAAGCGGCGATGTCCCATTGGGGGCCGTCCGGCGGCGCCGACGGGGTCTTGTCGCTCAGCACGATGACTTTCACGCCCAGGGCCTGGAATCGTCCCCGGTAGGGGTTGGGGCCGTGAAAGAGCACCACAGGCTCATAGCGGTCCCTGTCCAAACCCCGCACCAGCTCATAAAGGCTGATGACGGAACCGCCGACGGAGGCCGGTTTTTCGATGTATAGGATGCGGTAGCGTCGGGTGTTCATCGGCGATGCCTCTTAGCCTTTCTCGCCATTTCCCTCTGGAACCGGATTGGCTCTGGTCGGCCCCATAGTCGGCAGACTTTCCGGTGCGATCAAAGAGCGGTAGAGGTCAAGCCATTGAGTGCCTATGAGCGACCAATCGAAGCGTCGCACCCAGGCTTGAATCGAGGGCCCAAGTGGGTGCCAGTCCACCGGCCTGGCCTCGTCCAAGGCCAGGCCGAGAGCCTGCGGTTGCGTTGGGTCATACAGCACTCCCCGTTCCTCACCCACAAGCTCTGCGAAAAGGGGGAAGGACGGCGCGATGACAGGGCAGCCAAAGGAGAGAGCCAACAGAATCGAACCTGAGGTGGTGATCTTCTGATAAGGAAACACGGCGACGTCGGCCGCGTTGAAATAGACCTGCACGTCCTCGTCGGGCACAAACCCCGGTCGGTAGCGCACGCGGGGATGCCGGGCCATCGCCGCAATGTGCGCACCGTAGTCTGCCTTGTCTACCCTACCCGCAATCACCAGCCAGGCCGACGGATCATCCAGGGAGACGAAACTCTCCACCAGGTTCTCCAGCCCTTTGTAAGGGGCGATCTGCCCCAGGAAGAGATAGACAAAATCCTCGCCGGGCACCCCCAGGCGGAGACGGGCTTCGGCCCGAGAGACGGCGTTCGGGTACCAGCCCACATAATTGCCGTGAGGAATCACAAACACGTTTCGGGTTCGTCCATACGATTGTGCTACGACCTCTGCCACGTGGCGACTATGCACATGCACGGCATCGGCCCAGGCGAAAACCAAACGGTTGGCCAACCTGTTGAGAGACACGTAAAAAGAGCCGGGCTCGTGATGAGCCTGCAAGTTGTGCACTGTGTAGACCACCCGCACCCCCATCCACCGCGCCAGAGTGAGGGCCAGGGCCAGCTTGACGAGCAAAATGGCAGCTCGCACCGGTCGGGACAGGCGATTGCTCCCCAACCGGTTGATCAGGTAGCGATAGCCGCTCGGACGAGGCCCGAACCAGGGCCGGGGGCGCAGATGCGCCTCAATCCAATGGATGTGGGCGATGTGACCGGCCCTGCCATACCGCAACACCCATCCCGGCGAGAAGCGCGGCCAAACCATAACCTTTTCTTCACAGTAAGGCTGTATGGCCTGCTGTAGCAGAGCGATGTAAGGGTTCATCTTGGGCGATACGTTGGCAAATAGGGTGATTTGCATCGTGTGCCCCTGCTCCGGGACGGCTGTTTCAGCCACGCTTCAGTAGTAAGGGAAGATAAATCCGCCACTCCTGGACGGCGACGGTTACCGAATCAACATCGGCAACTTCATTGCCCAAAGGGTCCTGTCCGGCGACTGTGGCGGTGCTGGTTATGGTTTGGGTGAGCATCGCACTGCGATAACAACTGGCCGCTGTTCCTGCACCCAGCGTGATGTTTCCACAGATGGTGAGGTCGTCGCCACTGTACCCCGGTGTGCCCAGGTCGTCTGTTATCGTCACGGTGGTCAGCGTGATGTCACCGGTGTTCGTCACCCGGTAGGTGTAGGTCACGGTTTCTCCATAGAGAGTCTCGGTCAGACTGGGCGTCACCAGCATATGTACAGCCGGATGGATGACGTCCACGGACGTGGTGCCGGTGACTGTTTCAACGCGGGCTGTAACCTGAGCCAGCGTGTGCTCAGGCTCCAGGGTCAGCGTGGTTTCAGCCTGGCCCCCGGCGAGCGTTTGGGTATAGGTGGAACCGGAATTGGGGAAGGTGCCTTCGGTGGTAGAAAATTCAACGACAATTCCGTTCGGGGCGGGGTGGGCCTGCTGGTCTTGCACACTGACCTGTATGGTTGAAGTGACATCCTGCCCCGCCAAAACCATAGAAGGAGACGCCGACGCTTCTACACGAATGGCGGAGATGGTCAGGGAGAACTGGCCTGTGGTCGTCAGGGTGGTGGTGAGATAGCCAGATACATAATTGTACAGGTAATTGTTGCCCCCGCCGTCGACCAGGTACGTGGTCGCCGGCAATCCCATCCCTGGGCGGTCCACGCCCCCCGGGCCCCTTATGGAGGTTGAACCAAGATTGAAGGCCAGAGTCAGCGGGTGGGTGTCTGAAATGGTCGCCGATACTGTTTGATCGGTCAGGCTATACATAGCTCCGATCTCTGACCAGTGGTCGCCCCCCGTTTGGGCAACGTTCAGCCAGTAATAAGGCTTGGATTCGTCTGTGCGAAGACTGAGCGAAACAGGCGGTTCCGTGTCGCGGGTGAAGCCGGTCAGGAAATCGAAAATATCGGATGGAGGCGGGTCGTAGCAATGCTCCAGGTCGCCCTCGCTATCGGGAGGGCAGTCGTTCGCCCACGAGGGCACTTCGATCAACGTCACCGGCGTCGGCGGATTCCATCCGTTGATGGCGTCTCTCCAATCTCGAGAGTGATGAATCGGGACCAGTTGATCATCCACGTCGTGCCACATTTTGATGGGGACCAGGCGGCTGTTTTGCGGCATCTCGATGGGTGAGCGCCGTTGGTATTCAAAGGGAACGGTCGAAGGTGTTCCCCCTGTTTCGTTTCTGATTCTTGCGTTGCCGCCATAAGGATCGCCCAGGGCTTCTCTTTCGTAGTACCACTGAGCTAAATCGGTGAAGGGCTTCCAGGGTACGGCAGCGACGAACACGTCGGGATACTTGGCCGTCATCATAGCGGTTGTTTGCCCCCCCATAGAGCCGCCAGCGACGTAAATACGCGAAGGGTCTACCTGATATTCAGACATCATATACTCGATAGTATCTATAATATCGTGTTGTGCCCCGACCCAGCCCAAAGCATACTTACCGTGGTTGATGTAGTAGCGGCCGTGCATATCCGGCGCGGCTAATAGCCAGCCCCGATTGTTAGCCTCCTCGGCCAGATAGTCTCTTATCCACTCGCCCGTATCTCCCATGCCGTGCAAAGCGATTATGAGGGGAACAGAGACGCCTCCGGTATAACTCATAGGGACCTGATACCACACCACCTGACTGATCACCCTTCCTTGCGCCAGTTCATAAGTGCTGGTCAAGAGCACCGCACCTGATATAACTTCCATAGCCCCTATCTCCTGGCGAGATGAAATCGGGGCCGTGGCCTCTAACGCAGCCACCGGCGGGCCGCTGAGCACGCCGTGGATTTCCAGGTATACTTGTGCTGCGGTCCAACCATCGTGGACGTCGGCATCATTGGTGATGGTAATCCGGTTCTGTCCACGGACCAGGGCCGAAGCGGGAACAGGAATCCTGGCAGGGATGGTGGCCTGGCAGGGCTCACCTTCGGGTTGAACAGGCACGTTGGCAACGCGCTGACCGTTTATGTAGATACTATGCTCCCCCTCGGAACCGGCCACCGAGAGCACTAAAAAGGCTTTGTCTATCTGACCTTTCCACACCAACTGCAACGTGGTCGAAACGTGGTTGGGTTTGCCGGCTTCCACGACCAGACACTCGGCGGCAGTAGAGACCAATGCCACCTGCCGGCCATCTTTGGGGCCGGGGCCATCCCCTGGTGGGCCGGCGGCCGAGACCAGGTTCCACAAGGCCAAGACCATCAGCAGTCCCAAACCTGTGGCCAGCCAAAATTGCTTTCTCATCAGAGTTTGGAAAGGGGTCGCTTGCCCGGTCATGCTGTTACGACAGGTCTCCAGCCAGCAGCCGTTGGTATAACTGAATCAGTCGATCGTTCAAGGTATTGATGTTATAATGCTTTTCAACGTAATCTCGGCCGGCTTTCCCCATCTCGGCCCAGAGCTTGGGGTGCTCGACGAGATATTCCAGCCGGTCCGCCAGGGCCTCGGCGTCACGCTCAGGCACGAGGAAACCAGATTGACCATCTTGGACCAACTCAGGTATCCCAGAATGCCAGGTGCTGAGCACAGGCAACCCTTGTGCCATCGCTTCCATCAAGGCCACCGGTATTCCTTCTTGGTCCCCGTCGGCGCTGGTCACGCTGGGGGCCAGCAGTATATCTGCCCCCTTCATAAACTCTACAATTTCCTCTTGCCGTCTCCAGCCCAGGAGTTTAATCTTGCCATCGACAGATAACGATTCTATCAGACTGGCCAACTCAGCTCTCAGCGGGCCATCGCCGACTACGCTGTAGGTTATTTGCGGATGTCTCTGGGCGACCTTTGCCACCGCTTTGATCGCGTACTCTATTCCCTTCTTCTCCACCAGCCGGGCGACCGTCAGCAAATGCACGGCCCCGTCACCTCTTGGCCGACGAGGGACAAAAGCGAATTTGCTCAGGTCAACTCCCATTCTATGTACCACGATCTTTTGCGGGGGACATCCCAACTTGATCAGGCTTTGTTTTTCCCTCTCACTCATAGGCAACATCAAGTCGCCCTTTTCGAAGAGAGGCGCGAACCCTTTCTCGTGCCGTTTCTCGCCGACGTACCCTGCCTCGCCGTGAAACGCGACGACGATCTTACCTTTGATCGCGCCGACGTCCTTTAGCAAGGCTGCCAAATTGCCGTTTGGGCCAAAGTGGCAGTGTACGATATCGTACTTGTCGGCTCCCAGAAAGGGGACCACGGTATAGAATATGCCCAGCGAGGAGGCCATCCTTCCGAACTTAAAAATGTTCAGCGATCTCAGCAAAGGCAGCGGGTCTCCGGCATGTTTGATCAACAGCCCGATGGCTTTCGCCACGCGGACGAACTTGTTGGCCGGTAGCCTTTGGGAGGAGTTGCCGTAGTAGAACGTGCGTTCCAGGAGCCGATATGCCTCGATGTCCTCGTGGACTACCGGTTCGCGACCAGGGCTTATGGCGTAGGTATCCACGTCGTGGCCCCGGTCTAACAGGCCGGTTATCTGGTTCATGATAAAAGTCTCAGATAGGACCGGCCAATGGAACAGGAGAAAGGCGATTTTCATAACGACTTCTGCTCCGAATGCCTCGTTCGTTCCAGATTCGTCCGCATCAGCTTACGTTTCACTTTTGCGGCTACACGCCGGATTCTCCGCCGATTCTCTCGATAGAGGGAGAAGTAGAAAGGAGGATACCGGTAATCGAACGTGCGGTAGATCGTCCAGTACGTGGTCAGGCGCTCCAAGGGCGATTGGATTCTGCCGGCCAGATCGTAATTCATCCGAGAGAAGTAGCGTGTCCCGTCGCGCTTCACCGCCGGCACCTGATCTTCGGACACCAAATCACACATAAGATCCAACAAAAACCGGGAGTCTTCGCACCACTGGTCCACTTTGGAAGAAAAGGTCATCCCTAAATCATGCTTGCGGAAGCTGGCCTTCACCTCGTACACGTCCACCCTGCCAAATTTAGCTGCCAGTTGAACCTCTGCGACCACGTCCTGGAAGAGGTTGTGCTTGGATTGAAACCCCCCAATCTCCTTTAACCGGCGGGTGTTGAATAATGTGCTGCAAAGGTAGAGAGAGGTTTTGCCCGTAAACCAGCCTCTAAAGAAGTCGGCGGTTGACAGCCCTCCAGCCCGGTTGGGTCGTTCCTTGAGCACGTCTCCTTGAGCATCAATCAGGCGGGTGCCGGTTCGTATGATGCCAACGTCGGTGCGGTGATCGGCAGCTTGCATGCAAACGTCCACAAAATCTTCGTCTATCAGGTCGTCGTCGTGAAGCAATAAAAAGTAATCGCCCGCTGCTTGTTCAACGCAAAAGTTGAAGTTGTTGTTGGGCCCGATGTTTTCTGCGTGCCGAAAGTATCTGAGGCGGGGGCCGGAGAAGCTCTTCACCACGGTCTCTGTGTCATCGGGTGAGCAATTATCAGAGACGATGACCTCGACGTTGGGATACGTTTGGTTGATGGCGCTTTCGAGGACTTGTCTCAGATAGCCATCTGCCCGGTTGTACGTAGGTATAGCGATGGTCACCAGTGGACGGGAGTCGTTCATTTTATCGACCTCGAAAAATAGTTTGCGAAGGTGGCTGAAACATCGTGCTCACCCTTGATACGGCGGTTCACAAGGCTACACTCAAGCTCTGGCGATGCCAGCAGACGCCCCTTGTTTTGTCTCTGTTTCTGCTGCCGGAACCCAGCTTTGAGTGGTGTCATCCCACTTCTTGATAACTCGGGCGGGGGCTCCCACGGCAATGCACCTATCGGGTATGCTTTTCGTGACCACACTGTTCGCCCCCACGATGGCGTACTCGCCAATTGTCACACCGGGCAGGATGACCACGTTTTGACCGATCCAGCAGCCTCGCTTAATCCGAATCGGGGCAATTCTGAACATCTTTTGATACTTGTATGGCTCGTTGGCGTTCTCGTATCCATGCAAGCCGTCGGTGAGATTGACGTTGGAAGCGAACATTACATCGTCTTCGATGGCGATTTCGCTCACCGCAGCCACGGTCAAGTTGCTGGTTGCGGTAACTCGATGGCCAATGACGATTCTTGGGTTGAATTCTTGCTTGACCTGGTTCTTCTCTGGATGTTGCATCGGTGGCGTGGGATAATGGGTGATGGCCACGAGCAAGGAACCTGGCCCCAACCGGACGTCATCTCCGAGAAACATCCTTTCGGGGTTGACAATCCGCCGGGGTAAGTCAATCCTCAAGTTTCGGGGGGTGTTCCCAAACTCCGGCAACGTCTCACGCGCAATCTTGTTATTCGCCTGATAAATCAAGATGCCTAACCTGACCGTTGCCCTTTTAAGAAGCCTTCTGAGGATCATGCCAATCTCTCCCCGGACGTTTACAGGAACTGCTCGTAAGGTGTTCCCCTCAAGGCCGCGGCGATCTCATCGTAGTTTTCCACCAGGTCTTCCAGAGAATTGGGATTCAACTTCTTCAAAAACGCAGGGAATTCCATCTCCGCTTTCGGAATCCCCAGAAAGGCGAATACCCTTTCTGATTCGACGGGATACTCAGAGAAGAACCTCTCGTAAGTGATCTCCAAATATGGATTGTTCGAGAATTTTTTTCTCATCTTTTCCCGCAAGCCCACGATTCGGTTCAATTCAGATATTGTTTCGGTTGGATCCAGATAGACCTTTGGCCTTGGTCCCTTCTTTCGAGCAAATTGATACGCCCCTGTCTTCTTGGCCACGATTCTGGAGATGAGCAATTTCACGGCATTTTCCCTTATCAAGTGGATGATAGAGACGTCAGGTTCGGCTGCCCACTTTTGCAGGGGGCTGTAGCGGGCCAGTTGATCGTACATAAGCTGAAATCCGACCACCTTCTCCTGGCCACCGTCTTCTCTGGGCTGGTATTCTACCCAGGCATCGGTCGTCATATCCGTCCAGGGGGCAGAGAACTTTGGATTGCGGTAAAGATTATGTAAGAAGCGCTCGACGAGCCATTTGATGACGAAATTGTACGGTGACCTGCTCCACTTACGTTTCCCCAATGTGTGGTAGAGTAGCCGCCGCACTCTATTGGCTTCGCAATAAGCTTTGAAACCATCCGCAGCAGGGTACTCTCGATAGAATATTTCACTGTGGCACCGAACGTTGGGATGGCTGTTCAGCCAAAGTCGGACGTAAGTGGACCCTGAGCGCTGGGTCGTCAGGAGCACCAGTTTGGTTACGTTCGAGTTCGGTCTAAACGTTATCATGGTTGTCATAGCTCTCTTTGTGTTTGCGGCGCTGGTTTATCCCGGCAATGGCAGGCTCGTTTAAAGAGCGAGAACCCGGTGTTTGATACTGCCTTGCAGTCGTCCCACCTGCCAGCCAATCTGCCACACCCAATTGGCCAGGTCTCCCTTAGAACGCAGGCAGGGAAGGCGTTTGAGCAGGCGTATCCACCTGCGCACCCACCTGCGTGCCCCTCTCTTCCAAGAAAGTGCGGGCATCCCAAGTGGCCGGTATCGTTTGTATAGAAGTACATTGTACTCGGCATAGCCCCGCGCCTGTTTGTAGATGCCTCGGAAGGTTTTGCGATAGCGGACGTGAATCACGGCATCCGGCACGAAATGGAGTTCCACGCCAGCCAGTTGAAGTCGCCAGCAGTAATCGGTATCGTGGAGGATGGGCAGCGATTCGTCGAAGCCGCCTATGGCCTGGTGAAGGTCACGTTTCACTCCCATGCCCCCGCCGCCGCTGTGAGAGAGATAAGGGGGATAGCGATATTTGGGGAGTCCTTCCTTCTGGTAATTGCTACGACTTTTCTGAAGCCAGGGGGGATTGAGCCTCTCCGTGTCGAAGCGGCAGGCGACGAAATCGTATTTGGAAAGTGCCTGGCCGATGGCGGGCAGCCATCCGTCGCCGACCACGTCGTCGGCATCGCAAAAGGCGAGAGACTCGCCACGGGCAGCCTCGACTCCGGTGTTCAAAGCGTAAGGGGAGCCCCGCCGGGCCGATGCGTCCACAATGCGGAGGTTGGGCAACCGCCCTTGATATTGCCTGACGATCTCCATCGAGTTGTCCGTGCAGCCATTGTCGGCTACGACCACTTCCCACGGCTCCGACCAGCGTTGACTGGCCAGCGCTTCAAGCTGCTCGGCAATCGTGTCAGCCGCGTTGTAACATGGGATGACCACACTCAGCTTCATAAATCCCTCTTTCGCAACTACCTACTCAGGTGCCAGGCACTTTTGGTAGATAACTTGAGCCAAAATCAGTTTGTACGCGCTATCAACCTGGCAAAAAGACGCTTTTATAAGTGCCTGGCACCTATGCCTGAGCAGTTACTCTCTTTCTATGATCTTGACGGTCGTGTCTGATCTATAAGAGCGTCCAACCACTCAACATTCCCTCTCCGATACCAGTTTCGCTTTTGCGGGCAACCGTGGCGAAGCAACTCGGGTATGGTGACGAAGCGAAAACGGTCGCCGAGTCGCTCCAGGAGCATGTCAACCGCTGCGAGCATCGGTCCTCGATCGATGTATTGCTCCGCCTCCAGATCACAAAGCGCGTCGTGGAAAAGAACGATGCTGCCGGGCCTGATCCGCTCCTTTACCCGATTGACTATCCAGTTTGCGTCTCGATCGAGCCAATCTTGGGCAACTACATTCCAGGTAACAACCTGATAACCAAGCACCAGAGCGTCAAAGCGCGACGCCACGCTCTGATGACCATACGGTGGGCGGAACAACCGCTGTCCGTAAGGGGCGATGGCCTGCGCGCAGGCACGGAGCTGGGCATACCGCTCCCGCCGCGTGATCAACGGGAAGGATGGGTGATCCCAAGAATGGTTGCCGATAGCGTGTCCGGCCTGGGCCACTTGCCGGACAAGCTCCAGATGGCGCTGGGCAACCTTGCCAACCATAAAGAAAGTCGCACGCACCTGATGCCTGTCCAGGATCTCCAGCAGGCGTGGCGTGAATTCGGGATGGGGACCGTCGTCAAAAGTGAGGCCAACAACGGCATCCTGAGTTGAAACGTGAGTGATAGTCCCCAACATCCTCCGCGCTGCGGCTTTGGAGAGCCTGTCTACTATTCCAGAAAGGTGGTGATGGTTTGTGGTCTTCGTAGTCTTTAACATCTCTTATTAAAAATGTCCGATTTTGCAATCACTCAGGCGTCCATTCCCTCAAGGATAAAGGGTGCGATAGCGTAACGAACCTCGTAGTCGGCCCCAGCAGTGCCCAACCTGAGACACCCACTTCCGGCGCGAAGGCAACCCTGCCCTCCGCAGGCGTATTCCCTTCTTAATGAGCGACTTATATCTCTTCAACGCGGCCCGCAGTGAAGAACGAGGCATGCCATGGGCCGCGAATCTCCGGTAAAGATTGACTTCGGCCTCCCCCATCAAAACGTGTTTCTTCCACAGCACCGAGAACGACTTCCAGGGACGGCAATACACCACCGCCGACGGTACAGTGTGAATTTTGTATCCACGCAATTGCAGTCGCCAGGAGAGGTCAACGTCTTGATTCCTGGGAAACTCAAGCGAAAAGCCTCCAACCGCCTCGAATGCCTGGCGCGAAATTCCACAATTACTGCCGATAGCAAACGGTAGAAAGTCCAAATGGGGCGAAGCCGAGAAGTCACGAATTTCCGATGAATCTGGCGGAAACTGATCAGCCAGACTCAGTTTGCCGAGCACCCCGGCGACCAGATGGTGTTCTCTCAGGGCCTTTGCTAACGCCGCCAGCCAGCCGGGCGCAACCACGTCGTCGGCGTCGCAAAAGAGAAACACGTCGCCGTGAGCTGACTGCACCCCAAGGTTGCGCGCATACGACACGTTCCGCCGCTCCGGCGCGTGGACAAGGCGCAATTGAGGCATTGCACGTTGATAGGCTTCAACTACGCCAACAGTGGCATCGGTGGAGCAATTGTTAACCACGATGACTTCCCAGTCGCCATCATACGCTTGATTCTTGAGCGCGTCGAGCTGCTCGCCCAAAGTATGCGCAGCGTTATACGCCGGAAGAATAACACTCACCATCTGGTGACGCGACAGCCCTGTGGGCTGAGGGCCTTTCACATCCGCCACGCCTGTCTCTCCTCCACGGACAGCTCGAATTTGTGCCCGGCGTTGATGTATTCGTCAAGCATACCTAGCACGGCGGCATCCACATTGACGTCGAATTTGCGAGCAAAGTGTTGGTTCGAAGCGATAATGTGCTCAAAGTCCTGTGCCCTCAGCACTTGTGGACTTGGAGCCGTGTGATCACGCCAGCTAACAAAGCGCTTGTTGTCGTTGAGTATCTTGAACGCAGGATGATTTAGTATGATTGTGTGAAAAAACGACTCGTCGGGCATAAGGGTGCGCTGATAGTATCGCACAAATCGGGCATGAGTGCGGACAAATTGACGAATGTATTGAATGCAGCTATGGTTCAGAGTGAACCACTGAGAACCTTTGTAACATTTGAAGTCGGGCGTAAAAGGCGTGACAGGCGACCGAATGCCAATGACCAGCCGAGGCTCAACGTTGTAAGGGATCAGCCTGACCTGTACAGGAGACTGCGCTCTGTAAAGGGACCGCCCCACTCTCTTCAATATCCTCCTAAGCCTGGGGGGTAAGCTGTGACTGTAAAGATCATAATACTGGTAGTAGTATCGTGACACACAATCCAGGCACAGTTTTCCAGAGACCTGCCCTATCGAACATTCGTCAGGGCCGCAGGGAATTGACTCTTCCAGGGCCACACCCCTCATAAATCCATCGTAGGGAGTGGTTTCCAGAAATCGCTCGATTTGACTTAACGGTTGAATCGGGTAATCCTGACCAGAGATGAACACCAGCCAATCAAACTCGAGATGGCTCAGTGCCCACTCGAAGGCGTGCAGCACCATCGCCACCTGTGAGAAACGTCCCCACCGGACAGAAATATAATCTTCTATAATGTGAACGCTATCTATGCCGGCAAAAGCCGTGGGATCCAGATAAGACCTGGAGTAATCGTGATGAATGACAATTGAGGCTGTAGGGCTGCCATCCCTTAGCGTCCTTACCAATCGCACTATCTGCCGTGGATTGACATGGGATGCAATCAAATACACAACTTTTGTCATCACATTTTCCTGATACGCACCGCCAGGGTAATCTCGGACGGTAATTACTTACCGTCCGTGGTCGTTGCCGGGCCCATATCCGTTTGGTTCAAACTCGGTGTCCCACGACAAAAGTGGACGTATCACCCCACCCAGATGTTTCGACCAGTCGCCTCGTGCTGAGTCGCCGTCAAGCGTGTCAAAAGTCTGGAAGGCGACTGCATCCCGTTCGTAAAACTGGGGGAGGTTGGGATCCAGGGTTGTCATAGCTGGCGTGACAAACATTGTCCCTTCTGCCAACAGATTGCCGGGGATCCAGGTTCTGCTCACGTAGTAGCCTGCCGGACGAGGTCGCCTTCGCCAGTTGGGATCCTGGTCGAGGGCTGCAAAAACGTGGATGCCGGCTTCGTTGAAGAAGTGAAAATGAGGCAATAGCACGTAGCCTTCTCTCAGCACTTCATATCCCATTTCAACCGTCACCGGCTGCCGAATGTCCACGGCATCCGCAACCTTGCCATCCTCCTGACACACCCGCACGACGCGAAGACGAGCTATCTCGCCGCCCGGAGCCTTGTCCGGGTCCGGCCATTCGCGCGCAGCCGTCGTGCCCAGGCCCGAGCTCATGTAGACGCTGACCGCCTGATGCGCTGGTCCATCGGCCACTATCCGGCCCTCATCCAGCAGGATCACGCGCTCGCACAGACGGGTGATGGCAGGCATACTGTGGGAGACGAAAAGCACCGTCCGCCCTGCCTTCCCAACCTCTTCCATCTTGCCCAAACATTTTCGCTGAAAGCGAGCATCCCCTACGGCCAGAACCTCGTCTACCAGTAGAATCTCCGGCTCCAGGTGAGCGGCCACAGCAAAAGCCAGGCGCATTTGCATGCCGCTGGAATAGTGTTTGACCGGCGTATCAATGAATTTCTCCACCTCCGAAAAGGCGACAATCTCGTCTAATTTGCGGTCAATCTCGACTCGCTTCATGCCCAGGATTGCACCGTTGAGATAGATATTCTCCCTGCCGGTCAACTCCTGGTGAAAACCGGTGCCCACTTCCAACAGCGAGCCCACCCGACCATAGATGTCGGCAAATCCGCTCGTTGGTTCGGTGATGCGCGACAGGATCTTAAGCAGCGTACTTTTGCCGGCCCCGTTGCGACCGATGATGCCGACCACTTCACCGCGCTTTACCTCAAAGGAGACGTCCTTGAGAGCCCAGATGGCCTCGTCCAATTCCGCCGCACCGGTGGCCTGGCCACGCAACAACTTGCCCGCCCGGCGAAATGGCGCGACGAGGGCGTCGGTTAACGTATCGCGCAGCGTCTCGTACTTTTTCTGCAGCCTGCCGATGTAATATTGCTTGCTCAGATTCTCTACTCGGATTGCAATACCGCTCATTTTGAATTACCCTACACGACGTCCGCGAAAGTTCTTTCCATACGGCGAAAGTAGAACGCCCCGCTGATGAGTATCACCAACGCTGCCAACGAGGAAACGATGATGATACGGCCAGGCGCTGTGTCGGTGCCCAGCAAGGCCCACCGAAAGCCCTCTATCACGCCCACCATTGGATTGATAGCGTACACTGTCCGCAACAAGGGGTCCTTGATCAGGCTGCTGGGATAGGCAATCGGCGTGGCAAACATCCAGAACTGGGTGATGAAAGGGACGGTGTAACGCACGTCACGGAACTGCACGTTCATCGCCGAAAGCCAGAGGGAGACGCCGAGGGAGGTAATCAGTGCCAGCAATAGAAAAAGCGGCAACCAAAACACATTGACGGTGGGCATGATGCGGTAGGCAAGCATCATCCCCAACAGCACGACAAACGCCAAAGCGAAATCTACGACCCCCCCCAACACGGTGGCTATCGGCATCGCCAGCCGCGGGAAGTAGACTTTCTTGATCAGTTTAGAGCCGCTCACCAGGCTGTTTGAAGCCTGACCAAGTCCCCTGGCGAAGAAAGTCCAGGGCACCAGCGCGGCGTAACTGAAGATGGGATAGGGGATACCGTCCGAGGGGATTTTGGCCAACTTGCCGAAGAACAAACTGAAGACCACCATCGTGAAAAAGGGCTGGATGATGGCCCAGGCCGCGCCCAGCACGGTCTGCTTGTAGCGCACCTTGATGTCACGCCAGGTGAGGAAGTATAGCAGTTCCCGATATTCCCACAACTCGCGGAGCTTGAGAGAAACCCAGCCTTTGGAAGCTTCAATACGAATATGAATCGCCGGCTCTTCGTCCGGTGCGACAGGCGCAGAAGCGGCTACGGCAGGTTGTGGTTCGGTGAATTCTTTTACGGCCATTTAGAACGTTGCCTCCGGGCTACACTAAGATAGAGTAAAGACACGGGATTCGTATAAGAAAAAAGTTAGAAACCTCTATGAATAAATTAGCCTGCCGCTGTCCACCCACCGGCCGGTCACGATCTACGCCATCACTGCAACAGCTTCGGACAGGGCAAAGTAAGCGTTCTGTTCGGCCCACAGCTTGTCGCACAGACGTCCCTCGGGCAGGGTTACGTCAGCGCAGGTAATGACCTGGTCCTTTGGGATGTCTCTTTTGAGGTAACACCCCTCAGACAACCCCATTGGCAACAGATTTTCAACCTGCCGGATCTCGGAGTTTTCGAGCACGCCGTAGCACGTAAAGCCGCCGATGCCGTCGAGCATTTCGCCAGCCTTCAGGTCACGCTTGGCGACGGTGACTACCTCGCACACCGGGCCGGCAAGGGGCGTGGCAGTGGCATCGTCAAAGAGCACAGCCCGGGCAACGGTCAGAGGCACTTCCAGGTGGCACAAGTGGTAGGGGGTATAAAAAACGTACAGGGGACCATCCCCCATCTTGTAGTACCTCATGTAGCGCTGCTGAATTGGGTGCTCATTGTAGCCCAAAACAAACACCCCAGGCGCGGGCTCGGCACCAACAACGTAGTCTACGAGGCCACCACCAAGCAACTGGTCCATAGGGAAGAGAGTCACGGTGTCGTTGACGTGAGCACAGTGCGGCCCATACATGCCCCGCTGGCCAACCTTGAAACCCGTTGCATTGGCCACGACCGCCATTTCCATCGAAATTTTGCTTCCGTCGGCGAAGGACGTGACCATCCGCGGCTTTTGGTGGTATTTGGCCGCATATCCCCGCTGGGTCTCGGGCGTGCGGTAGGGGTCGTGGAGACCTTTCATATTACCGGCCAAAACCGGCCTGCAGCCGATGGCCTTGACAAAGCGGTAGAGATTCATAATCACGCCAGGCTGGTCGCCGTCGGCGTTGGTGATGATCACCCCGGCGTGGTCGGCATATACCTTTAGAATCGGGCCCAGCGTAGCGTCGAGTTCCGCGTTCATCAGGATGACGTGTTTGCCGTGTTCAATCGCCTCCAGTGCCACGCGGGCACCAAATTCAATCGTGCCTGTCACTTCAATCACGGCGTCGATGCCTTCTGCCCGGCAAAGCAGCAGCGCATCGTCGGTGATGGCACATTGCCCCTGGTTGATGGCCTCCTCCAACTGAGCGACAGTCTCGACTGTCTTGACCGCGTCTACGCCGGCTTCCCGATAGGCACGACCGGCCTCTGAGAGGGTGCGGTTCGAGATGGCGACCAGTTCCATACCCACGGTCGCCGTTATAATCTGAAGGGCAATGCCACGCCCCATATAACCAGCCCCTACCATCGCCACCCGGACGGGATTGCCTTCCTGGTGTCGTTTTTCCAGCGCCTTGTCAACGATGATCATTTACACTCCCTTCTCTCTTCAATCACGGAAGATGACTATTTGTCCGTGGGGTGGCAATCTCTCTGCAAAAACACCCTCAAGGGGAAGCCAAATTTTCCCACCAGGGACGTAGCTGGCCCTGCCGACCTCTGGGAAGAATTGGATCACCTTGCCCCCGGCCTTTCTCCCAATGGTTATCAGCTCGTCTCCCACCGTTTGGTAAAAAGTTTCACCCTGGTGATGCCACCGCAGCAAATACTGTTTGTGAGAAAGACCGAGCAATCTGGGTGTGTCGAGCGCCATCGCCTGAGCAAACGTTTGTTTTCCCCAATGAGCCAGAAACTCGCCGTCTCCCACGTTCCAGATTCCGTGAGCCCCATAACAATAGCCTGTCGCTCCTGCCAACATGGTCACCCAGTAGGCAAACATTTGATCTTCGGCCCAAAACTGATCGCATATGCCCTCGTACCACGGCTCCAGATTGATGAACCCCTTGTGAGCAGGATCATCTTTCAACAACGCCAGCGGTTGCCGCCACAAGCGATTTCTGGCGCTTGCGTCGTGCCCCGTTTGGACCGTATTGGCGGACAACAATTGCGGGTTGGCGACCGCCTCGTAACCCGTTTCATAAGAGACAGGATGGACGATGACAGGCTTGTCGGTGCGTTGCGATATTGTCTCCAGCACAAAACTCCAGTCGTCACGACGTTTTTCGAGTTGGCGTCGGTAGAGCGGTCGCCTGAAACATTTGACCGCTTCACCCAAACGACTGCGCATCCCCGCCGGCAACCAGGATAGTACGCGACTCCGCACCAGGTCGTCCGTGGACCGGGCAGGCAGCAATTGCGACTCTTCTCCCACCCACAAATTACTTTCGCCGCACAGACAGTATATCACATCGAGCGAGTCCAAAGTTTCTATTATCTTTGCCCACCATTGGGCCATTCTCTCCTTGCCAAGCCATTGGATTTGATGGCCCCAGGCACCATAGACGATGACGAGCAAGCCGAGGTCATTCAGATATTGTATTTTGTCTCGGGCAAGCTCCAGATATTTTGGATTGAAGTTGCCATCGAGCGTCCACGGAAACCCTGCCTGGCTTTGGGCGTTTTCATTTTCGGGGCCAACCTCCGGCGGCACGCCAACGACAAGCTGGACCGCCGAAAAGCCCTGTTCGGCGCGAAGCGCCGCCAGCCTCTCAAAATCTTCCTCCGACAGCCTTTTGGAAAGTCCAAACCACCAGGTATCGGCCAGAAAACCTGCAATGCGATTGTTTTTGTACGTCCCCGACCTCATTGCGCGTAATCCGGCCAACTCTCGTCCTTGTCCGAAATGATCCGCGTGTCGGTTTCCGGCCACTCGATGCCAAACGCCGGATCATCCCAGCGCACGCCCCGCTCAGACGCCGGCGTGTAAAACTGGGATACCTGGTAAAACACCTCGGCGTCGTCGGTGAGGGTTTGATACCCGTGAGCAAAACCTTCGGGCACGTAGAGCATTTTGTAGTTGTCGGCCGTCAATTCCACGCCTAGCCACTGCTTGTAGGTAGGCGATTCTGGCCGCAAATCGATGATGACGTCGTATACCGCGCCCCTGGTGCATCGGACCAATTTAACCTCTTCGTAGGGGGCGGCCTGGTAATGCATACCTCGTAACGTCCCTCGTTTTTTGTTGAAAGAGAGGTTGCACTGAACCAACCTCGCCGTCAGACCATGCGCTTCAAATTCTTTCTGACACCACGCCCGGGCAAAAAAGCCCCGCGCGTCCTCCAGTTTTTCCAATTCAATGATAAACGCGCCTTTGAGTTCTGTCTCTCGGAAGATCATGCCGCCTCCATATCTTCGTAGCGCGCAATTTGGGCTTCGGTCAGGCAGCGCATATCTTCGTCCCGCCGGTAGCCCTGATACCATTCGACAGTCCATTCCAGGGCCGTAGTCAGGCGCAGCCTCGGCGACCACGCCAGCAAGCTTTTGGCCTTGGAGCAGTCCAGTTTCAGGTAGTGGGCCTCGTGCGGGTGCTCTGCCGAGTCCAATTCCCAGCCGGCTCCCTCACCCCAGAGATCGGCCAGGTACTTCACAATCCACAAGACGGGTCTGGCGTCGTCGTCGGGTCCAAAATTCCAGCCCTGGGCGAGCTCCGCCCCCCGCTCCCACAACTGTTCTGCCAGGCACAGATAGCCGCTGAGCGGCTCCAGCACGTGCTGCCAGGGACGGATGGCACGGGGGCTACGGATGATCACGGGCCGGCCTTCCATAAAAGCATTCACGACGTCGGGGACGAGACGGTCCTGAGCCCAATCCCCACCGCCGATCACGTTACCGGCCCGGGCGCTGGCAATCGCTACCCCGTGGCGTGGATAATCCGCCACGGGAAAGTAAGAATTCCGATAAGCGGATGTGACCAGTTCTGCGCATCCCTTGCTGCTGGAATAGGGGTCATGTCCACCCATTGGCTCGTTTTCTCGGTATCCCCAAACCCATTCCTTGTTTTCGTAGCACTTGTCGCTGGTGACGTTGACCACGACGCGCACGCTTTCTGTCTGCCGGACTGCCTCCAGCACATTCACCGTGCCCATCACGTTGGTTGCATATGTTTCTACGGGGTTGCGATAAGAATAGCGCACCAATGCCTGAGCGGCCATGTGGATGACGATTTCGGGTCGGTGCTCGGCGACGACGGCCTTGAGGTGTTCCAGGTCACGAACGTCGCCCGTGATAGAAGTCATCCCGTCGGCTACACGGGCTACCTCAAACAGGCTTGGCTCGGTCGGCGGGGATAAGGCATATCCCAGCACGTCGGCGCCCAGCTTTTGCAACCATATGGCCAGCCAACCGCCTTTAAAACCGGTGTGGCCGGTGATCAGGACCTTTTTGCCCTTCCAGAATGTCCTGTTCATTGCCAAACTTTCCAGGGAGGGTTACCCGAAGCCCACAACTCTTCGAGAACGTTTTTGTCGCGTAACGTATCCATCGGGTGCCAGAACCCGTAATGCCTGTACGCCGATAGCATACCATCCCGCGCCAGGTTTTTTAGCGGCTCTTGCTCCCAAACGGTTGAGTCACCGGTGATGTAATCCATCACGGCCGGCTCCAGAACGAAAAACCCGCCGTTAATCCAGGCGCCATCGCCCTGGGGCTTTTCTCTGAAGTGAGAAATTCTGGTTTGCTCCTGCGCCAAATTGAAAGTCCCAAATCGCCCTGGTGGCTGGACCGCTGTCAGGGTGGCCAGTGTCTTTTGCTCCCGGTGAAAGTGAATCAGCCGCTTAATATCCACATTCGCGACGCCATCTCCATAGGTAAAGCAAAACGTTTCGTTGCCAATGTAATCCTTAACCCTTCTGAGTCGCCCGCCGGTCATCGTCTCGTCGCCGGTGTCGACCAACGTTACCCGCCACGGCTCAGCGCTGTTTTGATGAACTTCCATCTTATTGTTTTTCATATCGAAGGTGACGTCGGACATATAGAGAAAGTAATTGGCGAAGTATTCCTTAATCATATAACCCTTGTAGCCACAGCAGATGATGAAGTCGTTGATGCCGTGGGCGGAGTAAATTTTCATAATGTGCCACAGGATCGGCTTGCCGCCGATCTCTACCATCGGTTTGGGCCTCACAGTGCTTTCCTCGCTGATGCGTGTCCCGTAGCCGCCGGCGAGAATTACCGTTTTCATGAAAACAACCTCCTGGCCTTTACGTTCAATGAGTATCTTGAGTATCTTTGTTACTACTCAGGTGCCAGGCACTTTTGGCAGATAACTTGAGCCAAAATCAGTTTGTACGCGCTATCAACCTGGCAAAAAGACGGCTCTATGAGTGCCTGGCACCTATGCCTGAGTAGTAACAAAAAATCACATCGACCGATGTAGAGACTGCGGCCACCAACCCCACCCTGTCGCCAAAAGCGTTGGACAACACGATGGTAACACAGAACATTTAGAACTCAATGGGAGAATTATTAGAAAATAGTTAGAAACGGGTTAAAAGCTGCACGACGTGGGGCTTGATAGCCCAGGGATTCGGCATTCAGCCTCTCTAAAGAACAGTGAGTCATCTCGTTCGGATGACTCACATAACCACAAAACCAAAAGTTCTCTATTTACGACGCGACGTGCGAAACGCCGTGGAGCCTAGTACTCTGTCAAAGATGATTTGAAGGGCAAAAACAGCCGCCGTAGGGGTCAAGATCACCCATCAATTCAGTCTTGACAGAGCACTAGTGCGCGCCTTTGCCTGCCAGGACCGAAACCACAGTCCACCACAGGATCTGAAGGTCCATCTTAAAACTTCGCCTCTCAATATATTCGATGTCGTAATGAACGATCTGGTCAAATCGAAGCCCGCTCCGCCCCCGCACCTGAGCCAGACCGGTGATGCCCGGCAACACTTCCAGGCGCTCCTTGTGCCAGCCCCGGTATTCTTCGACCTCCCAGGGAACATTGGGCCGGGGGCCGACGAGGCTCATCTCTCCCCTGATCACGTTGAAAAGCTGTGGCAATTCGTCGAGGCTGGTCTTACGTAGTATGCGCCCCACACGCGTGAGTTGCCGGTCGCTGAACGGTTTGTACACCGTTTTCTCGGCTGCCAGGTCATCTACCTGACCATTTATGAATGCCTTCATAAATGCACGATGACCCTCAGCATCGCAGTTCTCATACATCGTGCGAAACTTATATAGCTTAAAACGGTGTCCCCCCTTACCAACCCGGGTTTGCACAAACAGAACAGGACCCGGCGAATCCAGGGCAATCGCCACCGCACAAACAAACATTATGATCAGTGCAAACGGCAAGATCAGAAGGCTGAGCGTCAAATCGAGCAGCCGTTTGGCAACCTGGTATCCCTTTCTCTGTAAGAGCACTCGAGGACGGTGGAAAATAACAAGTTCCATAAAGCCTCTCCTCCCTTAAAAGCCCCTATACCCCATACTACGGGTTGATCTGACTCTGCGCTGAGGTCACCGTGGGCTTGACAGCCCTTTCCGGTCGCTGTTGCGTCTTACTCTTCATCTTATCGCGCGCCGTCCTTATCAATTCATCGAATGTCTCGACCTCAGGCAGGGTAGCCACCCCAATCCGCAACTCCAGCCCAAGCGACTCTTGCGCCAGCCCACACAATCGAGCCTCCAGCCGTGGAAGGTCCTCTCTGGAGGTTTCGGGCAGCAAAACGAGGAAAGTATCGCCATCCTGAGCTATGATGCTATAAGGACTAAGCTGATCTTCCAGCCTTTTAGCCAGGGCAGCCAAGACGTATTGCTTCATCGTCGCCTGTTGCACCTCTTCTACCATCTTCTCTACAGCGACTTTAAACGACTTGACCTCAGGCTCTATGGCTATCAACGTCAGAGGGCGATTGAACTCCCTGGCTCGACGAACCTCCTGATACATCTCCCCCTGCTCGATGGCAAAGGTCTTGGAGTGCCGGCCTACACGGTTGATTGTGAAATTGACGATAGAAGTCTCAAACTCCCGGATGGCCCAAATCACCTGGCGGGCCAACAAGCCCGTAACGAGAAAAGCACCCGCCTCGGTAACAGTCAAAGATAAGGCCTCGCCCCACAGCGGATAGCCAAACCACGCTTTGGAAACCAGGAATACGACGACCCCTGCCGAAATCAGCAGGGACAGTGGAAGCCGGTGCATTGCCGGCAAAGCCAGGGTGACCAGTGCAACCAGGGCAACGAACACGTAGGCATAAGGCGTCAACAGATCAATGCGCTGGTCGCTGACGAGCTTGCTAACGCGCTCCAGGTTGTAGAAAAACAGCAGCCACGCTGCTAACAACAACACGCGATAATGCAACGTCCTCATAGAAATCGTCTCTCATCCACTCGACAAGTCCCAAAAAGCTACATGTATATTGAGTGCAACTGAAACACGTCTTTCAGTTGCACTCGCACGAACTTTCATCTGGTTTGTAAGAGTTATCCCCATCAAGCTAATACCACGACCGTACTTCACCTACTACGATGTCATTCTGAGCGACCGAAGGGAGCGAAGAATCCCGCCATCGCAAAACGCGATCGATCAATCTGGAAAAGGAGAACCGAGAAAGCAAGCAACGAGTTTATCGGATGGGGATCGCCGTTGAGAGCCTGTATCAAAATACAAGTGCCCAACAACCCTGGCTCTTTTGAAGCCGCCTCCATCTTACTACAGAGGGCTTGGAATTTAATAGGAAATTCATAAGAAAATGGTTAAAGTACCCACCCCAAAGAGACAGCCCATAAAAAAAGCGACATCAGGCTTACGCCTGATGTCGCTCACAACTATTTCTTGACAACGCTCACATTGGCATAGCGCGCGTTGAGGGCCGACAGCGGGGGCGATCGGGCTTCAGAGGCACAATGTCGGGCGTGCCTCGCCCCTCCTCGGCATCGTCAGAACTTCGCGGCCAACATCTGCACCGACTCGGTCGCCAGCCGGATGAAGGGCTCGGCGTAGAGGGCGATGGCCAATACCATCACCGCGTTGACGCCCACCACCAGCTTCAGCGACGGCGTCACCGGTATGGATTCGGCGTCGCCAGCCTGGCCAAAGAACATCTCGCGTATGATCGCATAGTAGTAATACACCGAGACGACGCTGTTGATGATACCCACCACCGCCAGCAAGATCATCCGCTGCTGGATGGCCGCCCCAAAGACGAACAGCTTGCCCAAAAAGCCACCCGTCGGCGGGATGCCGATGAGCGACAGCAGGAAGATGAACATCGCCACCGCCAGAAAAGGAGCTCGCCGGATGAGCCCGGCAAAATCAGAGATTTGGGCCGACCCGGTTCGATTCTCCACGGCGATGACAATGGCAAAGGCTCCCAGGTTGGTGAAGAGGTAGGCAAACAGGTAAAGGAGCAGGCCGTTGAGCCCGGTCGTCCAGCTTTCGGACAGGGGGGCCAACGCCGCCAGACCGATGAGCATGTAGCCGGCCTGGGCGATGCTGGAATAGGCCAGCAGCCGCTTAACGTTGGTTTGCCGCAACGCCACCAGATTGCCCAACGACATAGTGATGATGGCTACCCCGGCCAACACTCCCACCCAGTCCACCTGGAAGCCCGGCAACGCCGTGAGTAGAAGGCGCATCAACACCGCAAAGCCGGCCGCCTTGGGCCCCACCGAGAGGAAGGCCGTCACCGGCGTGGGCGCACCTTCGTAGGCATCTGGCGACCACTGGTGGAAGGGAACCAACGCAATTTTGAAGCCCAGCCCGGCCAGGGCCATAATGGTCGCCGGGAAGACCAGCCAGCGCACCGTGGTCGAGCCGGCCGTCAGAGCAGTCGCTATTGCGGCCAGATCGGTGGTGCCCGTCGCCCCGTAGAGCAGGGAGAATCCGTATAGCATCACTGCCGAGGCCCCTGCCCCATAGATGAAGTACTTGATGGCCGCCTCTGTCGAGCGAGGGTCATCGCGCAGATACCCGGTCAGTACGTAGCTGGTAATGCTCAAAAACTCAATGGCTAAATAGATCATCACCAGGTTGGTGGCCGCCGAGGCCAGCATAATCGAAAGCCCGGCCAGCAGCATCAGCGCGTAAAACTCACCCCGGAAGGGGGTGTGCGTCTGCACGTACTCCCCTGCCGAGAGGGTCACGATGAGCAACACCAACACGGTGAAGAGCTTGAAGAAGAGCGCCAATCCATCGAGGGCCATCATAGGGATGGCATCTCCGCCAAAGCCCTGTCCCACCGTCAAAGCCAGCGGCCGACCGCCGACGCCCGCCATCGGCCAGACCGCGATCGTCGCCACCAGCGTGAGCAGCACGCCCAAGAACGCGACCCAGGGCAACCAGCGACCTCGTACTTCGTCGCCGCGCCAGATCAGGTCGAGACCGAGCACCACAAACGCAGCGACGGTCAACACGATTTCCGGTAGTAGCAGCGTAAGCAACTGATTTAGCGTCAAGGCAAAACCTCCGGGTAGTGATTCGTGTTGCGTATTGCGTGTCCTGTGCCCGCAACCAAAACCAATGTGAAACACGCATCACGTTTTACGTTTCGCGCCTGGGACAACCCCTCCACTCCAGCTTCGTCAACCTCTAATCCCCACCTCACAGACTGCCCAGGATCGCCGTAGACGCCGCGTTGATCACGTTGAGGATCGGTGCCGGGTAGACTCCCACCAGCAGCATAAAGAAGAGCAACGGCGCCATGGTGATGACCTCGAAGCGAGCCATGTCCAGCGAAAAATGCCAGTGCTCCGGATCGAAGATGGCCCGCCATTTCTCTTCGCTGAACTCGCCGAGGAAGACGTACTGGATGATCTTCCACAAAATGTAGGCCGCCGTCAACACGATGGCGATGACGCCGATGATGGCGTAGGTCGGCATAATGTGAAACGCGCCCCGGAAGACCAGAAGCTCGCTGATGAAACCGGCCAGTCCGGGCAGGCCCAGCGACGCCAGCCCGGTCATCATCATCACGCCGTAGTAAACCGGCAGCTTGGCGCTGAGTCCGCCAAAGGCCTTCAGGTCGCGGGTGTGAGTCCGCTCGTAGATCACGCCGACCAGGAAGAACAGGCCGCCGGTGATGATGCCGTGGTTGAACATTTGCAGCACGGCCCCGCTCAGGGCAATCGCCCGGCTGGTCAGCAACGGATCCGAGACGTCGAGGGTAGCAGCCGCCGCCACCAGACCCAGCGTAAAGTATCCCATGTGGCTGACCGAGGAGTAGGCGATGAGACGTTTCAGGTCCCATTGGGCCATGCTGACCAATGCCCCATAGATCATGCTGATCAGCGCAATCACCCCGATGAAGGGAGCAAACTGCTTGAACAGCGCCGGGAAGAAGGGGAGCAGAATGCGAATGAAGCCATACCCCCCCAGCTTCAGCAGCACGCCCGCCAGGATGACCGACCCCGCCGTCGGCGCTGCCGTGTGAGCGTCGGGCAACCAGGTGTGGAAGGGCCACATCGGCACCTTGATGGCAAAGGCCAGGAAGATGCCCCAAAAAGCAGCCACGGCCAGGGCCGGACTGTCCGCCAGCGGTCCCAGCGAGGAGATCTCCAGGATGTTCCAGGTGCCGGTGGTGAGGAAGATGGCGATAAAGGCCAGCAACATAGCCACCGAACCGACCAGGGTGTAGAGGAAGAACTTGATGGCCGAGTATTGAGGTCGGTCCTTGGGCTGCCCCCAGATGCCAATCAGCAGGAACATGGGCACCAGCCCGATCTCCCAGAAAACGTAGAAGAGCACCAGGTCTAGCGACAAGAAGACGCCGATCATCCCCATCTCCAGCATCAGGAAAAGGACGAAAAATTCCTTAACCCGCTTCTTGATGGTGTACGCCGAGTAGAAGAGGGATAGGGTCGTCAGCAGCGTCGTCAGAAAGACCAGTGGGATGCTGATGCCATCCACTCCCATCCGGTAATAGGCATTGAGGGTGGGAATCCACACCGCCTCTTCCATGAACTGCATCCCCCCGTCGGTCTGGACGTAAAGCGCCCACATCACGATGGACAACACCAGGGGAATCAGGCTGACGAACACCGAAAACCACTTGATCTCACGCTCCCGGTCGCCGGGGATGAGAGACGCAATGATCGCCCCTACCAGCGGGATAAAGGTGATGAGAGTCAGAAATGGAAAATCCATGGGTACGATGCCTCCTTTAGAGATACAGATACAACCCCAACAGCATCAACACCGTCACCGCCACCACCAGCAGGTAGTTTTGTACCCTCCCGGTTTGCGTCTGGCGCAGCCAACCGCCAAAGGCGTTGAACGCTTTGGCCGTGCCTTCCACCAGGCCCGAATCGACGGCCACCTTGTCGAAGAGCAGGGAGATGTCCGCAGCGGCCCGTCCAACTGCCCCCACCAGGTTGACGAGGGGATCCACCACCCACCGGTTGTCGAAATTGAAGACCTGGTCAGCCAGCCAGACGACGGGCCGGATGATGACCAACTGGTACAGCTCGTCTACGTAGTATTTGTTCCTCAGAAGGGTGAAGATCGGTCCCAGCCAACGCTGGAAGGGTTCGACCTCGCCCGCCCGATAGTTTCGATAGATGGCCCAGCCGCCCAGCAAGCCAAGCAGCGCCACCACGGTAGAAAGACCGGCCACGGCAAAGTTAAAGGATACCGTCGCCGAGTGGACTACCTCGCTTGCCTCGTGAACCCCTCCCATAAAGTGGTGCAACGGGCTGCCCAGGAAGGGGGCATTCGCCAGGCCACCGATCAGCGCAAAGACGGCCAGGACCATCAAAGGCCCTGTCATGCTGTTGGGCGACTCGTGGGCGTGTGTGGCTGCCTCGTGACGCGGCTCGCCCCAGAAAACGAGGGCGATCTGGCGGCCCATGTAGAGAGCGGTGATCAGTGCTCCCAGCGTCCCCGCCAGCCACACCCAGAAGGGCAAACCGAGCGCCCCACTCTCTTGCCAGCGTTGGAACGCCTCGGCCAGTATTTCGTCCTTGCTCCAAAAGCCGGCAAAGGGCACAATCCCCACCAACGCCAGCGTGCCCGCCATGTAGGGCCAGAAAGTGCGCGGCATCTTGTGTCGCAGGCCGCCCATCGTTTTCATATCGTTGGCGCTGAAGCCGTCGTCGTGCTGGGACGTCTGGCCATGGGCCCCTGCCGCGTGGTGTCCGTGCTCCATCCCGTGGATGACCGAGCCGGAGCCCAAAAAGAGGAGGGCCTTGAAAAAGGCGTGAGTCAGCAGGTGAAAGATGCCCGCCACCAGACTGCCCAGGCCCAACCCCATCATCATATAGCCCAACTGGCTGATGGTGGAATAGGCCAGCACGCGCTTGATGTCGTCCTGCGCCAGGCCGATGGTGGCGCCGAAGAAAGCGGTGATAGCTCCGATGACCGCCACCCACTGGAGTGCCGGTGCGTTCGCGGTCTCAAAACCGGCGACGAAAAGAGGCAGCATGCGCGCCACCAGATACACCCCGGCGGCCACCATCGTCGCCGCGTGGATGAGGGCCGAAACGGGGGTGGGACCTTCCATCGCGTCCGGCAGCCAGACGTGGAGGGGGAACTGGGCGCTTTTGCCCACCGCCCCGCCAAAGGCCAACAGTGCGATGACCGTCACCGCCGGCATCCCCAGCAGGCTGATGGACCCCAGGTGTTCCAGCATATCGGGCCGGAAAATTTCGCGGAAAGTCAGCGTGCCGGTGTAACTAAAGAGCAACGCCAGCCCCGAAAAGAGGAGCACGTCGCCGACGCGGGTGGTGATGAAGGCCTTGAGGGCTGCCGCCCGCGCTCGCTTTACCTGCGCTTCGTCAATGTGCTGCTCGTTGTCGCGATCCCGGAAGGACCAGAAGCCGATGAGCAGGTACGAGCAGAGGCCCATCACCTCCCAGGAGATGAAAAGGAGCAGCAAGTTGTCGGCGACCACCAGTCCCAGCATGCCGGCTGCAAAAAGGGAGATATAGGCGAAGAACCGGGCGTAGCGCGGGTCCTGGTTCGGCTGGCCCAGGTTCATGTACCCCTGCGAGTAGATGAAAATCATCGTACACACAAAGGGGACCATAAAGAGCATGGCCGCCGTGAAACCGTCCACCGCAAAGCCGGTGTTGAAAACGGTTGTGCCGGTCGGCAACCAGGGGATTGGCAATTCCCAGCCTTCCACCTGCACGTGCTCCCCGGCCAAAATCGTCGCCAGCACCACCCCCCACGAAACCAACGTGGAGAGGGCAATCCCGCCGATGGCAATGTTGGAGCTGAGCCGATTGTTACGATGGGTAAAGAGAACAATCGCCGCAAAGGCCAGCAGAGGGATGAGTGGTATCAAGGGAACCAGGTTAAAGAAGAATTCCATAAGCGACCTCGTTTTGGGCCAGATGTCAGTAGTCAGTAGCCAGAGACAAGACACAACCCTTTTTGCCTGACTGCTGACATCTGACTACTGTCTTATTGGAATCACCAGCGCATAATATCCAACTCGTCCACGATGACCGTGTCGCGCCGGCGGTAGGCGGCGATGATAATCGCCAGACCCACCGCTGCCTCGGCTGCCGCCACGGTGATGACGAAGATGGCAAACACCTGGCCGGTCAGCGTTTGGGGCGTCACGTAACGCCAAAAGGCGACCAGGTTCACGTTCACCGCATTGAGCATCAACTCGATGCCCATCAGCACGCCGATGGCGTTTTTGCGCGACAACACGCCATACAATCCGATGCAAAACAGGGCAGCGGCCACAACGAGCCACCAGTAGAGTGGGATCATATCTTACTCCCTCCCGAAATCATCAAATCGGCAAATCTGCAAACGGGGCAATAGATTTGCTGATTTGCCGATTAAGTCTCCGTCTCGCGGGCCAGGATGACTGCTCCCACCAGCGCCACCAGCAACAGCACCGACGCCACCTCGAAGGGGATCACATAGGGGCCGAGCAACTCCTGTCCCAATTGGCTGATGGCCACGCTCGGCGAGGCCAGCGCCTGGTCGCTGGCAACGGGCCAGTCCACCTGCCACAGAACCACCGCCAGCACCACAAAGGTCAGCACCACCACCAACAGCGCAATCCACCACTGCTCGTTGCGCTGACTCTGTCGCTGCGACATCAGCCCCCGCGAGAGCATGATGGCAAACAGAATCAGGATGGCGATGGCCCCGATGTAAATCAACAGTTGCACGGCGGCCAAAAAGCCGGCGTCGAGCAAAACGTAATAGCCAACCACCCCGGCAAAGGAGAGCACGAGAAACAGGGCCCCGTGGAAGAGGTTGCGACTGGAGACGACTCCCAGCCCTCCACCCAGGGTCATCAAGGTGAGGATAGCAAAGACCACGATTTGCACAACATTAGTGGGCATAAGCAACCTTCCCGTCAGTAGGGGCAGGGCTTTTCAAAGAGTTAACCCAGGTGACAGTCACCTCCGATCTCTTGGCGAGAGGAAGGCACTTGACAACCATTTCTTACTGTTTTTGTCAATGTGTTATGTCGAGTAAGGTGACTGTCACCTTGCTCGCGCTAGAACATTGAAAAGCCCTGCAGTAGGGGCGGACCTATGTGTCCGACCTGAAAGGTGTAGACAAGGACCGATCAGCGTTCGGCGCCGGCCACGCTGCGCAAGGCGACCGAACGGGTGCGGCGGGCGGCCAGCGACACGGCCGCCAGCGCGACGACGATGACCGCAACGTTTGCCACCAACAATCCCACCCATTGGAGCACCGGGCTGCTCAGGAAGGGGAGCTTCAACACCAGCGCCACCGCCACCAACGTCAGCAGGCCCACCGGGACCAGGAACTTCCAGCCAAAGTCCAACAGGTGGTCAATGCGGAAGCGAGGGAACGTCCCCCGGACCCACATCATCGCAAAGATGAGCAACACAGTTTTGGCGAGGAAGTACACAAACCCCAGCAGCGCGCCCAGAATAGATGCCTCACTCGCGCCGGGACCACGCCAGCCCCCCAGGAAAAGGGTGGTGGCGATGCCGGCCGACACAAAGAGGTGCATATATTCGCCGATGAAGAAAAAGGCGAACTTCATCCCACTGTATTCCACGTGGAAGCCAGCGATGATCTCGCTCTCGGCCTCGAGCAGATCGAAGGGAGAACGTCCGATCTCGGCGATGTTGGCCACGAAGAAGATGAAAAAGGCCACGGGCAACGTGAAGAGGAACGGCACGTTCTGGGCGGCGATGATGTCCCCCATCCGCATCGAGCCGGCTGTCAGCACCACGATGATAATAGCGATGACCATCGGGATTTCGTAGGCGACGAGCTGCGCCACCACGCGAAAGGCGCTCAGCAGCGCGTATTTGTTGTTGCTGCTCCAGCCGGCCATCAACACGGCCATCGTGCCGATGCCCCCCACCGCCACCACGTACAAAATGCCGATGCTCAGGTCGGTGCCGATCACCCCTGGGGCGACGGGAAGCACCGCGAATACCAACACCACCCCGATGACCGCCAGTCCCGGCGCCAGGTTATACACAATCCGGTCGGCGCCGGCCGGCGTGATGTCCTCTTTGGTCAACATTTTGATGGCGTCGGCAAATCCCTGGAGCATCCCCAGCGGTCCGGCCCGGTTAGGCCCAACGCGGTCCTGGATCCGTGCTATCACTTTGCGCTCCATGTAAGTGAAAGCAACCACCAAAACCACAGGCGCTACAAAAGAGAGGATCGCGGCGTATACTATGTGCACAATCAAGCGTGCTGTCGGCACCGCCATCTGGGGAAACAAACTTGTGAGCCACAAAACGATTGCGTCCATATGCTCCATCCTTGACGAATATGCTCCGTTGAGCGCAATTCAATCTGGGAGTGTTGTGAAGCGTGATGCGTGAAACGTGATGCGTGATGCGTGTTTCGTGGTTCCCTTCAGTATCACGCAACACGAAACACGTTCTACGACCAGCGCAAGGCGCCCTTGCGCCAGGTGTAGACCAGTGCCAGCACCAGGATGGCGATCAAAATAACTGCCTCCACCAGCGCGTACAGAGGCAGTTGGTGATACGCCACCGCCCAGGGCAACAAAAACACGGCTTCGATGTCAAACACCACGAAGACCAGGGCATAGATGTAGTACTGGGCCTTGAACTGGACCCAGGTATCGCCGATGGTCTCGATGCCGCATTCATATGTAGATTGCTTGATGGGATTGGGTTTCTTCGGGCGGATAAGCCAGGCCAAACCCAGGCCAACTATGGGGAGCAGAACAGCAACAAGAATGAGGATACCCACGAAGGTAAAATCAGAGAGCACCATTGACCTCCTTGGAGATTTTACAAAAAAACGTGGAAAGGAATAAACGACCGGGAATGCGGAAGATTATATCACACTTCGGTACCAATGGAAAATCTGAGCTTCGAATAGAATTGTCGGGAGCAAACGACCCCCATTGTAGCACACCAGGGCAAAAAAAGAAAATCTGTTTGCGTGATTTGTCACACATCCTGATTTTGTAACTTTCCCCCCACGCGGGTATCATATACCACGCAGGTATCACATAGCCGATACCAGATGGCAATTACCTGAAGTCAAGTAACGAGATTTGGTTCGCCTCGGTTTGTTGAAGACCTGAGGTAGGGGCAAGGCATGCCTTGCCCCTGAGCAGGTGTTCATATTCCTCACCGATTTTCCGAGAGAACTCACCTGCTCACGAGGAGGTGTGGTGTGCCGATTCACCTGTCTACCGACGCACAAGGCATCATCAACCGCAACACGTGGGACGCTTTCGTCGCCAACCATCCAACGGGCCACCTGCTGCAAACCTGGGATTGGGGTGAGTTGAAAGCGCGCTTCGGCTGGCGTGCCGTGCGTCTGGGGCTGGTCGAGGGTGGGCACATCCTGGCCGGCGCTCAGGTGCTTTTCCGCCCGCTCCCTCCCATCTTTAGCCTGGCCTACGTGCCCAAAGGCCCCCTGGTAGATTGGAGTCACAGGCCCCAGGTCAACGCCCTGTTGGCAGGCCTGCACCGTCTGTGCCGGTCGTGGCACAGCGTCTTTTTAAAAATAGAACCCCCCATCCCCGATGATGACGCGCTGCGTGCCACCATCGGCCGGTGTGGCTTCCTCGACGACACTCAGACTGTCCAGCCTCCGCGCACCATCTTGGTTGACCTCACACCCAATGAAGAGGTCATCCTGGCTGCGATGAAGCAGAAGACCCGTTACAACATCCGGCTGGCTGCTCGAAAGGGAGTAGCCGTCCGCGCCGGGACGGCCGGCGACCTCCCCACCTTTCACCACCTGCTGCAAATCACCGGGCGGCGCGACCGCTTTGGCACGCACAGTCTGGATTACTTTCGTGCGGCCTTCGAACTTTTCGCCCCCGACCGCGTTGCGCTGCTGCTGGCCGAGGTGCAGGGAGACCCCATCGCCGGGCTGATGGTTTTCGTCCACGGCGATACCGCCTATTACCTCTTTGGTGCATCGAGCAACGCCCATCGAAAAAAGATGCCAACCTATCTCTTGCAGTGGGAGGCGATGCGCTGGGCCAAAACACGGGGCTGCCAACGTTACGATCTGTGGGGCATCCCCGACGCCGACGAGGAGACCCTGGAAGCGGAGTTCACCGTTCGCAGCAAAGACTCGCCGGGACTGTGGGGGGTGTATCGCTTCAAACGTGGCTTTGGCGGGCGGGTGACCCGGGCCATCGGTGCCTTTGACTTCGTTTACAACCGTCCCCTTTACCGGGCCTATCGGGCATGGATGGCGCGCCGCCAGGGAGGGACCACGTGATCCCCCGCGTTGTGCAGGTTACCGACCGGGCGCAATGGGACACGGCACTGGCCGCCCTGCCCCTGGCTCACGTTTTGCAGACGTGGGACTGGGGCGATTTCAAAAGTCGTTGGGGCTGGGAGCCCATCCGCCTGCTCTTCGAGCGGGATGGTCAACCGCTGGCCGCGGCCCAGATTTTGTGCCGACGCTTGTCCCACATCCCCCTCTCCGTGACCTACGTGCCCAAAGGGCCGGCGCTGGATTACAGCGACGTCTCCCTGCTGGCCCACGTCCTTTCGACCCTGGAAGCGCAGGCGCGGGACCGGCGCAGCCTGTTCGTGAAGATCGACGCCGACGTGCGGTTGGGCGTCGGCCCCGAAAACCTGCCCCCTGTGCCGGAGGCTGCCGCCGTATTGAAGATGCTTGCCAGGCGAGGTTGGCGGCCATCGGCGGAACAGATTCAGTTCAAAAACACCGTCGTCGTAGACCTGAGGCCAGACGAAGATACCCTGCTGGCCCGAATGAAAGCCAAGACCCGCTACAACGTCCGGCTGGCCGGTCGCCGGGGTGTGCAGATCCGCTCCGGCGACGAGGCCGATCTGAAGACATTCTACAGCCTATACCGCGAAACGGCCCGACGCGATGGCTTTCTCATCCGCCCGCCGGCCTATTACCTGGACCTGTGGACACAGTTTCTGCGAGCCGGCCGGGCACGGCTGTTGCTGGCCGAAGTGGAAGGAGCGCCCATCGCGGGCTTGATGCTCTTTCTCTTTGGCCAAACCGCGTGGTATATGTATGGCGCGTCCAGCAGCCAGTATCGCAACCTGATGCCCAACCACCTGCTGCAATGGGAAGCGATTCGATTGGCCAGGCGGCTGGGCTGCACCCAATACGATATGTGGGGTGCGCCCGATCACTTCGACCAGAGCGACCCTATGTGGGGTGTGTATCGCTTCAAAACCGGATTCGGGGGCGAGACAATACGGGGGATGGGGGCCTTTGACTACCCGCCATCTGCGTGGCGCTACTGGATCTACACCGCTGCCATGCCTCGTATGCTGGCGCTGATGCGTCGCCGCCGGACGAGCTCTTTAGGACTTAAAGCTACTTGACGCCATTCGCAATTGCCCTTAAAATGGTGATAGAAGCAATTCCGACGTATCCTCTATTCTTCCTTGTAGCCCCGCCAAAGGTGTTAACGTGGCAGAACGAATCCTGGCAATTGACGACGATCATCTCCTGCTGCAACTCATTCAACGTAGTCTGGAATCGGCCGGCTACCAGGTGATCATCGCTTTTGACGGGCAAAGTGGGTTACAGCAACTTCACGAAAGTCAGCCCCACCTGGTCATCCTCGACGTGATGATGCCTCGGATGGACGGCTGGGAGGCGGTCCGCCGCATCCGCAGCGTCTCCACGGTCCCCATCATCATCCTCACTGCGCTTGGGTCACACAAGGACATCACCAGAGGCCTGAAAATGGGCGCCGATGATTACCTGGTGAAACCCTTCCACCCCGAAGAGCTACAAGCCCGGGTAGAGGCTGTGCTACGCCGGATACGGATGCCCCCCCCTCTCTCCGATAACTCACCGCTCCGTTTTGGCGGCGGAGACCTCATCATCGATCCGGCCAACCGCCAGGTGATGGTCCACAGCAAACTTGTGGACCTCACCCCAACGGAATACGATCTACTCCTTTTTATGGCCAAGCGCGCCGGCCGCATCCTCCCCACCGACATCATCTTCGACAACGTCTGGCCCTACGACGCCGACGCCAGCCTGGACAGTGTGAAGTGGTACATCTGGCGATTGCGCAAAAAGATCGAAGACGACCCAAGCCATCCCCGTTACATCCTCACCGAACGCGGCATCGGCTACCGCTTCGCCACCCTGTAACACACCACACGTGGGCGTGTTTCGAGGAGGGGTGCGGTCGGCCTGTATCGGGCAGACACGTCGGTCTGCCCTTCTAGAATCCGTCAAAACTAGTACTCCTCGGCAGAAATAAACCAGCAGTTCATGTCACGCTGAGGCGAAGCCGAAGCGTCTCGTACCAGCATAAAGGAGCCCCTTCGCTGCGCTCACCTGTGCCGCACCCCCAGGTGCAGGCAGGGGCACCCGTGCCGGGCACTTCGGCAGGCAGGGGGACTGACATAACAACTGACGATGGATTTATGCCGGGCTGTACTAGTTACGTTTGGCCGATGACCCGGGCTGTGCTAGAATCGTATCAACACAACTGTCGGATTAAGAATGGAGGGGTATTCTCTGGAACCAAACGAGTTAGCTCACGCTATTGTAAACGCTGCTGCCGACAAAAAAGCATCCGACGTTCTCTTGCTCGACTTGCGGCCGGTGGCCCTCATTGCCGATTACTTTGTGTTGTGCGACGGGCAGAGCACACGTCAGCTACGGGCCATCGCCGATGCCATCGTTGAATCGCTGAAGGAGATGGGCGAACGTCCGTTGCGGGTGGAAGGCACGCCGGAGTCGGGCTGGGTGTTGGTAGATTTTGGAGCGGTCATCGCCCACATCTTCTCGCCCGAGTTGCGCGCCTATTACGCGCTGGAGGAGTTGTGGGGAGACGCGCCGGTGGTGGTACGCATGCAATAAGCCTCGCCCGAAACGGTCAGGGGTGCTGCCACCTTTCCCACAACTGGGGCAGAGCCTGGGCGGCCGGTTGCCGCAAGACTAAATCGGCGAAGTCCGAAAGCGGCGTTGCCTGGGGATTCACTTCCACGATTGCGGCCCCACGTTGCCTGGCGATGAGGGGGAGGCTTGCCGCCGGCTGCACCACCGCCGACGTGCCAACGACCAGCATTACGTCGCAGGCAGCAGCCGCTGCAAAGGCGGCCTCCAGGATCTCGGAGGGCAACGATTCCCCAAACCAGACCACGTCCGGGCGCAACAGCGCGCCGCAGTCGGCGCAGTGAGGTGGCAGGTCGGGCAATGGCGTCCTCCGATCCTCGTGGGTCGTTCCCTCGCGGGTGCAGCGTAGTCGCCAGATGTTGCCGTGCAGTTCGAGCACTCGCCGGCTGCCGGCCATGTGGTGCAGCCCGTCCACGTTTTGCGTGATCAGGGTGAAGTCAGGTAGCCCGGCCTCCATGTCGGCCAGGGTATGGTGTGCCCGGTTGGGCCGACAGGCCCCGATGAGTCTGCGCCGCCAGTCGTACCACTCCCACACCAGCCTGGGATCCCGGGCAAACGCTTCCGGGGTGGCCAGTTCCTCTGGGCGATACTGTCGCCACAACCCATCCTCTCCTCGAAAGGTCGGCACACCGCTCTCGGCCGAAATCCCCGCGCCCGTCAGCACCGTCACTCGCCGAAATTGGCCAAAGTTGAGCATTTCTCCTCTCCGGTTGGGTGATGTGGCTGCTCAGGCGACAGGCACTTTCGAAAGTGCCTGTCACCTGAGCAGTTTACACCCGTTCGGGTGACTTGTCTATCCTGGTAGGGTACGTTCGGATTTCGGGGAATGGGCGCGCTGGAGCGGGGATGCCGGCGCTGCCAGCGAGCGCCGGCATCCCGCGCCCGGTCAGGGGTCACAGACCCCTGACGAGCGGAGGAGATTATCAACGGATAAAGTAGCGGATGAGCGGATCACACGCTGGCGCGAGGAGAGACACCCGTTCATCCGTTACCTATCCGCTGATGATCGTCTGCCGCCAACCTGTCCTCTCAAGAAACTAACGTGATGCCTGAAGGGGCTACGCACTCACGGTTGAACTCCAGGCTGAGCAATGCTATAATGAGGTGGTTTATTCCGCTTCGCCGATTTGGCTCAGCCTGGAGGGTGTTGATGGCCCGACCCCTGTCCTTCGTTTTAGCTGCTCTGCTCGTCCTCAGCCCGTTGCTGCAAGGCTGTGGTGTGGAAAGCGAGCCCTCTGACTTCACTCAGGCTGAGCCTGCTTCTACCGCCCGTCCGGCCGTGGTCCCAGGGCCAACCCTGCTGCCCACCGGGACACCCCCTCCTCCCACCCCCACCAACACGCGCGTGATCCCGATTCCCCCCACCGTCACGCCGGGTCCCAGCCCCACCCCTACCCGATTGCCGGCGCGGGCCAAGGCGCTGGTGCTGGGCATCCAGGACAGTCGCACCATCGAAGTTTTGATAGAGGGGCAGCCGGTCAGCCGGGGGTTCACCGTCCGACTCCTGGGGGTTGAGCCGCCGTTGTTGAGCGACCCGTGGGCCGGGGTGGCCGTCGAATGGCTGACCAGAGAGGTGGGTCACCAGATTGTGGTTTTGGAAAGCGACGAGAAAGAGCGAGACGATCAGGGGAACCTGCTGCGTTACGTGTGGAAAGAGGGAGACATGGTCAACGTGAGGATGGTTCAACTTGGCCTGGCGACCGTCTCCGAGGACGTGGCCGACCTGCGCTTTGGCGACGACCTGCTGGCCGCCCAGTCCGACGCCCAGGCCGCCGAACGTGGTCTGTGGGGGCCGCCGCCGACGGTCACTCCCACACCGGTCACCGCCACAGCCACGCTGACCGCAACGCAAACCCCAACCGTCACGTTGACCATCACGCAAACCCCAACCGTCACGTTGACTACGACCCAGACGCCCACCGTATCGCCGCCGTGAGCCACGAGATCTCTCGGAAAATCGGCGAGGTAGGGGCAAGGCATGCCTTGCCCCTATCGCAAGTCTTTGGCAGGCCGAGGCGAATCCTCCGAGAGATCTCCCACGTGAAAGGAGGGAACGAAAGCCAATGATCGCCTTTGTCCTCAGCGGAGGAGGCAACCGGGGCGCGTTGCAGGCGGGCGCGCTGCAAGCCCTGTTCGCCCGCGGCATCCAGCCGGATTTGATCGTGGGCACGTCGGCGGGGGCGCTGAACGGGGCCTACATCGCCCTCTACCCTTCGCTGGAAGGGGCCAACCGGCTGGCCGGCATCTGGTGCGGCGTCCGCAAACAAGACGTCTTCCCCGGCAACATTCTCACCATGGCCTGGCGCTTCGTCACCGGCAAAGACAGCCTCTTCGACAACAAGTCGCTCCGACGCTTTGTGGAGCAAAATCTGCCGCCAGACCGGACCACCTTCGGCGACGTGTCGGTCCCGCTTTACATCACCGGCGCCAACATCAACACGCACACCCTTTTCCTCTTCGGCGAAGACCCAACGGCCAAATTGGTGGACGCCGTGATGGTCAGCTCCGCCATCCCCCCCGAACTGCCGCCCATCGAATTCAACGGCTACCAATACCTGGACGGCGGTCTGGTGACGGTGGTGCCCATCGAGATTGCGATGGAAAAGGGGGCGACCGAGATTTACGCCATCAACGTGAGCTACGCCGGCGACCCGCAGCCGCCGGTCCACGGCGTGTGGAACATCGCCCAACGATCCATCACCACCCTCATCTACCAGCAACTCGTGGACGACCTGGAGGAGGCCGCAGAAGCAGGCGACGCGCTCGACCTGCATCACATCTCCATCCAGGCCTTCGCCGATCTCCCCCTCACCGACTTTGACCACATGGCCGAGATGGTGGACGAGGGCCGGCGGGTCGCCGAGGAGTATCTGGCCCACCCGCAGCCCACCACACGCGAGATGATCCGCAACCAGTTGCTGGGGACGACGAGCGCGCCACCGCCGCCGGGAGCCAGGATTTACGTCCCCCACAAGCGCCGCCGGTAGAGGAACGTTATGTCGTCGCCCGACCCCCGTCCCCCGACAGACTATCGCCGCTACCGCCACCAGACCGAGCGCAAGCTGGCCGTCGTCGTCGTGCTGTTTCTGTTGCTGGTCGGATCGGGTCTGATCGCCATCATTTTTAGCCCGGGGGCGGGGGTCGTCGGCTTTGGTTGTTTGCTGTTTGGGGTGGGCGTGATCGGCCTGTTGTGGATTCTGCTGACGTTGATCGAGCGCTGGGTGGGCGATTGAACGACGATGAAAGAGCCTCTTGCCCGACTTTCGAACGAATCTGATATTTCCTCGGAACGCATGCACGTGCTCCTCACCGTCGCCACGGCGGTGAGTCGGTCCCTCGACCCTCAAGAGGTGGCGGAGGCAGCCCTGTGGCTGGCCCTCGACGCGGTGGACCTGAAGATAGGGATGGTCCTGTTGCTCCACGGAGAGCAGCGAATCATCCTGGCCAGTCAGGGCTTTTCGCTGGACCATTTGCACGAAATGCAATCGGCCACGCTGGACCTGAGGGGGACGCTCATCGATCAAACCCTGGAGGCCGGTCAGCCGAAAGTGTTCTCGGACCTCCGGCTGGTGTCCGACGACGCGGTGGCCCGATTCTTCCGGCGCGTTCAGCTTCGGTCGCTCGTCTGTCTCCCGTTGCGGGCGCCGGGCAACGTGCTGGGGGTGATGCTGATCGGTTGCCGACGGCAACGGTTGTTTCAGATCGGCGACGTGGACCTTTTGCAGGCCATCGCCGGCCAGATAAGCACCGGCTTGCGCAACGCGTGGCTCTTTTCCCAATCGCAGCGCCAGTTGGAAGAACTCGAGTCGGTGACAGAAGCAGCCCGCGCGGTAGTTTCCAGCCTCGACTCGAACCAGATTTTGGCACGCATCATGGAAGAGGTCATCGCCCGGCTGGACACCGAAGCAGCCGCCCTTTTGCTGCTGGATTCGGTGCGACAAGAACTGAAATTTGCAGCCGTAGCCGGCCCCAAGTCGGCCGGCCTCAAGGGAGTCCGGTTGAAGGTGGGGCAGGGGGTGGTCGGGTGGGTTGCCCAGCACAACCAGCCGCTCCTGGTGCCCGACGTCGCCCGCGACGAACGATTTTACAAAGGCCTCGACAGGAAAACGGCGACCATCACCCGCTCTATTTTGTGCGTGCCCCTCCGCGTCCGCGGCCGGCTGATCGGTGTGATGGAGGTCATCAACAAAAGACGCGGCCAGTTTTCCGTCGCCGACCAGCGTCTCCTGGAGTCACTGGCTGCCTTCGCCGCCGTCGCCATCGAAAACGCCCGTCTCTACGAAGAGGCCAACCGCCAGATTCAACAGGCGACCCTCTACGCGCGGGATTTGAGCGACACCTACTTGCGGGAGCGACAGCAACGCGAGGCGTTGGACCGATTGCGCCACAGCTTTTTGAACGTGGTGGGCCACGAACTGAAAACGCCGTTGACCGTCATCCTGCAAGGCTTGGAGGCGATCAAGAATCCGCAGCGCGGCCCGTTGAACGCCGAGCAGACCGAAATCGTCGAAATGCTGGACCGCCAGTCGAGCTATCTGAAGCGGTTGATAGACGGCCTGATCACTTTTGCCACTTTCTCTGCACGCCAGGGCACGATGCAATTTGAAGCGGTGCCGTTTGAAACGGTGCTGGACGATGCGCTGGCATTGTCTCGATTCAAGGCGGCGCGCAAAAACCTGGCGCTGGAAGACCGCCGCCAGGTGCCTTTGCCGATCCTCTCTCTGGATAGAGAGCAAATGTCGGAGGCCATCGCTCATCTGATTGACAATGCAATCAAGTTTAGCCCCCAGGGGAGTCCGGTGGTTGTGCAGACCGAAACGGAAGGGGATGATCTGGTGGTGCGCGTGATCGACCGGGGGTGTGGCATCCCTGCCGACCAGATAGATGGCATCTGGGATAGCTTCACCCAAATGAACACCACTCTGGAGCGGGGATTAGAGGGGCTGGGCCTGGGGCTGGCTATCGCCCGCTACATCGTCGAGGCCCATGAGGGCATCATCACCGTAGAGAGCCAATTGGGAAAAGGGAGCACGTTTACGATTCGCCTCCCACGTACCCCCTAACCCGGCCAGGCCGGAACTAAATTCACAGGGATTTACAGGATAAAATCATGTAAATCCTGTGCATCTCTGTGAATTTTTCTTGCCCTGGGGCGCAGGCACAGGTGTGACCCGACGGCTCCGGTTCGCCAAACACGCGGGTCACAGACCCGCTGCGAGCAAGAAAAAAAGCCTTGCGAAGGTTTGCCCGAACCTTCGCAAGGCTCGCCTGACCGGTTACAGTTCAGATACCCCCTTAGATGCCCACCGCTGGTTCGTCCATCCCCTCGACCATAAAGGCGCGGGCCATTTGGGGCGTGTTGTAGGCGTAGCCTACGCGGCCTGCGTGGTCAATCAGGATAAGCCCTCCTTTGCCCTTCACCCGGTCGCTCAACATATGCATGGCCGCCTCGGCCGCCGCCGGCGCGTGCAGCTTGGCGCAAAAGTCGGCGGCGATGCGGGCCAATTGCACCCGGATGATGGCCTCACCGTGGCCTGTGACCGACACGCCGGCCAGCACGTTGTCGGCGTAGTAGCCGCAGCCGGGCAGTGGGCTGTCGCCGACGCGGCCGGCCGGTTTGAAGGGGGTTCCGCCGGTGGAGGTGCCGGCGGCGATGTTCCCCGCCTGGTCAATCGCCACCGCGCCGACCGTCCCCTTTCCGGCGAAGGCTCCATCGGTGCCGCCGAGGAACACCGTTTCGGAGGGCGGCTCGCCCCGCTCCCGGTATTCCAGCCATCGGGCACGTTCACGAGCCACCACCAGGTCTTCCGGGTCACAGAGAGGGATACCGCACGCCTGGGCGTAGGCGGTGGCGCCCGGGCCGGCGAACATGTTGTGTTCGCTGGTCAGCAGGTGCCGGGCGACTCGGATTGGGTTTTTCACCCGTTCGATGGCGGCCACTGCGCCCACCTGGTAAGTTTGGCCGTCCATCATCCCGGCGTCGAGCTGCACCACGCCATCCTGGTTGAGATGCGCGCCGACGCCCGCGTCAAAGGTGGGATCGTCCTCCAGGCAGACAATGGCCGTCTCTACGGCGTCCAGGGCGCTGCCGCCGCGCCGCAACACGTCGAAGCCGGCGAGCGCCGCCATCCGGCAGCCGGCTTTGTGCGCGCCCCGGTCCTGTGGCGGGATGTACCACGCGCCGCCGTGGACGATGATAGCCAGGGGAATGCTCATCTCATCCCTCGCCCGCTTCGGCCGGCTTGATGTCCCTCACGTTCAACTGCAACCGTCGCCGATCGTTCCACTCGTTGATCTCCAGGGTGTAGGCCACGTCCACACGCGAGGGGAGATGATCGTGCCAGTTTCCCTGGCGAAAGGCGATGGCGTCCCACGTTTGCACCCCGTCGTGGAGCACCAGTTTCAGGTGATGCCCGTCGGCCCCGACCGGTCGCTTGCTTTTGACTTCCAGGCCATAGGAGGCGAAGACGGGGGTGGCGTTGTGATAGCCAAAGGGACGCAGCCGGTCGAGCCCGTCCAAAATCTGCAACCCCACGTCCCCCTCGTCCACGGGGCGACCGGCGGCGCGGGCGACGAGGAAATCCTCCACCCGGCGGCGATGGATGCCGCGAAGATTCAGTCGGGCGTCGATCACCAGGGGTGGGATCAATTCTATGCCTGCCAGCTCGCGCTCGGCGATGGCCAGCAGCCTGGCCTGCAGGGCTGGCAGGTTCTCGTTTTTCACGGTGAAGCCGGCGGCGGCAGCGTGTCCCCCGTGTCGTTCCAGCAGGTCGGCGCACTCGTCCAGGGCGCGGGTGATGTGGAACTCGGAGATGCTGCGGGCCGAGCCTTTGGTGTGCGTCTCGCCCAGTTGTGCCACCAGCGTGGGGCGGTAGAACTCTTCCGTCAGCCGGCTCGACACCAGGCCGACGATGCCGGGGTTGAAGGAAGGGTCGGCGATGAAGTACAGAGGGCGGCTGACCCCGTCTTCCAAAATCACCTGGCGCGCCTGTTCGACGGCGGCCCGGGTCATCGATTGCCGCTCGCGGTTTTGACTTTCGAGTTGCTGGGCCAGTTGCCCGGCGCGGAAGATGTCGTTGGTCACGAGCAGTTCGTAGGAGGCCAGGGCGCTCTCCAGGCGGCCGGCGGCGTTGAGACGGGGACCGAGCACAAAGCCGATGGTGCCGGCGCCGACCCTCCCCGGTTGGACGCCGGCCTGTTTCATCAGCATCTGCAGGCCGGGGCGTTGGGGGACGTTGAGTCGCTCCAGGCCGTGGGCCACCAGCGCCCGGTTCTCACCCACCAAAGGAGCCATGTCGGCGACGGTGCCCAGGGCCACCAGGTCGAGCAGATCCTCCTCGTCCAGCGGTTGGCGACGCGGGAGGTCCTCGTGCATCAAGGCCTGGGCCAGCTTAAAGGCCAGCCCCACGCCGGCCAACTCTTTGAAAGGGTAGCCACAATTTGGCTGTTTGGGATTGATGGCGGCCAGGGCGGGGGGAGTTTCCTCTCCGACGTGGTGGTGATCGGTGAGGATCATATCCAGGCCCAGCCGGTTGCCGTGGGCCACCTCTGCCACCGAGCGGATGCCGCAATCCACCGTCAGCACCACCCGGATGCCCTTCCGGGCCAGGCGGGTGAGGGCCTCCACGTTCAGCCCATAGCCCTCGTCGAAACGGTTGGGGATGTAGGGGCAGACTCTCACGCCCAGGGCGGTCAGGGTATGAATCATCAACGCCGTGGCGGTGACGCCATCGGCGTCGTAATCGCCGTAGACGGCGATTGGCTCCCCGGCGTGGATGGCCTGGCGCAGACGGGTCACGGCTTCGGCCATCCCTTTCAAATCAAAGGGGCTGGCGTCGGGGGCCTGGCGGGCCAGGAAGTCGCGCACTTCGCCCGGTTCCGTGATGCCCCGGTTGTAGAGAATCTGGACAATCACCGGGTGCAGGTCGGGAAAGCGGGCGAAGTGCGCTTCGGGCGCGCGGGAAGCTACGTGCCAGTGCTTGGAGGTAGGGGGCAATCTCCAATCTCCAGCGGTTTACACCCATCCCTGGTTGCGGATGAAGTCGGTGAGGACCGGTATCTCCATGTACTCGCCCTGGTAAGCCTGGTAGGCCGGCCACAGCGAGACGAGCCAGAAGACGGGGAAGCAGAGGCTCCCGATCCCCAGGGTCACGATGGAGATCACAATCCCGATGACGGTCACTGCGACCCAGAAGGCAAGCGCCTGAACTGCGTGAAACTTTTGGAAGGGGCGATCTTTGTTCGTCTCGGAGACCAGGATGACGATGGCGACGATGGGGATGGGATAGGAAAGAGCGGCCATCAGTTTGTCGTTGTCGGTGATGTCACTTTCCGGGGTCGGTGCTTCGTTGGTCATGCGTTCATCTCCTTATCGGGTTGGTGTTCTCTACTGAATGCGCTGAGTATAGCGTAACTTGCCGCCGAAGGCAAGGGAGACTGTCGTTCCCGGTGCGTTCGGAATTCGGGGGTCTCCCCGGTCCAGCCCGTCTCCTGTGCTACGGCCGCAGGACGATTTTGCCGAATACCTGCCGCGCCTCCAGGCGACGATGAGCCTCCTCCGCCGCCGACAGGGGGAGCACGCTGTCAATCACCGGCTGTAATTGCCCCTCACCGACCAGCCGCAACACGGTGTGGAAGTTGGCCCGGGTGGAGCTGAAGGAGCCCAGGATGGTGGCCTGCTTGGCAAACAACGACCACAGGTCGGTTTTGCCCCAGCGACCGGTCGTCGAGCCGCACGTCACCAGCCGCCCGCCGATGGCCAGCGCTGCCACACTGTCCTTCCAGGTGTCGGCGCCCACGTGCTCGAAGACCACGTCCGCGCCGCGCCCGTCGGTCAGTTTGCGGACGGCGCGGGCGAAGCGGGGCTGCCGGGTGTAGTTGATGGTTTCGTCGGCGCCCAGGTCGTGGGCGCGGGCCAGCTTGTCGTCGGTGCTGGCGGTGGCGATGACCCGCGCGCCCAGGTGTATCCCCACCTGCACGGCGGCCATGCCCACCCCGCTGCCGGCGGCCAGCACCAGCAGTGTTTCGCCCGGTTTCAGCGCGGCCCGGTCCACCAGCATGTGCCAGGCGGTGCCAAAGGCCACCAGCGTGGCCGCGCCTTGTTCAAACGAGACGCTTTCGGGCAGTGGCGCCAGCGTGTAGGCCGGCAGCTTGATGTACTCGGCGTAGCCGCCGTGCACGTCCACGCCGACGATGAGTCGCTCGGCACACATATTCTCCTGCCCGGCGCGGCAAAACTCACACCGACCACACCAGATGCCGGGCCCGCTGACCACCCGCTGGCCCAGGCGCAACTCGGTGACGCCCTGGCCCAGGGCGGCCACCTCACCGGCCGTCTCCACTCCCAGGATGTGGGGCAGCTTCACCCGCCGACCCTGCTCGCCCCGGCGGGTGAACACGTCCAGGTGATTCAGGCCACAGGCCCGCACCCGGACCAACACCTCACCCGGCCCTGGCTCTGGCGTGGGAAAGTCCTCGTAGCGCAGCACCTCCGGGCCTCCGCGCCGATGCATCACAATCGCTTTCAATTGAGGGTGCCTCCAGAAGTGATCAGGCCAGAGGTCAAATCATCGCAACCCCAACGCCCGTTTAATCTGCTCCAGGCAGCCGATGGGGGGTTGTGGCCGGGTATCGGGTAACGTTGGTTCGGGCGGATCGGGCAGGTCCGGGGGCGTTTCGTTGAGGATTTTCTGGTAGGCGGCAAACACGTCGCCGCGCCCGCTGCCCTGGGCGTTGGGATTATCACCCAATTCCAGAGCCGTAGTCAGCAAGGCCCACTTCACCTGGTTGGGCGTGAGGTCTGGTTTGGCTTGCAGCAGCAGGGCCACCGTGCCGGTGGCGTGCGGCGTCGCCATGCTGGTGCCCGACAGTCTTATGTAGCCGGGCGCCACCACCGATCCCAGTGCGGTGCCGTGGGCCTGAGCGGCCACGATGCCAGCGCCGGGGAAGACCAGGTCGGGCTTCACCCGGCCGTCGGAGGTGGGGCCGCGGGAGGAGAAGCTGGTCACTTTGTCGGCGTCGTCCACGGCGCCGACGGTGATCACCCAGCGCGCGCACCCCGGTGAGCCGACGGTGGAGGCCTCCGGCCCTGCGTTGCCCGCCGCTGTGCAGACGACAATGCCATGTTGCTGCACCGCCTGGTCACACAGGGTCGAAAGGGCATCCGTCCCGTCGCACGGGCCACTGCTTCCCAGGGACAGGTTGATGACGTGCACCCCCTGGTCCACGGCCCACTCGATCCCGGCCATCACGCCGCTCATTGAGCCCGACCCGTTGGCGTCGAGCACTTTGACCACGTACAGGCTGGCGGCGGGCGCCACGCCCCGATATTTGCCGTCGGAGGTGACGCCGGTTCCGGCCGCGATGCTGGCCACGTGGGTGCCGTGCCCGTTGTCGTCGGTCCCGTCTCCGCCAACGAGGCTGGTCATCGCGGCCACTCGCCCTTCGAAGTCGGCGTGGTTGGGGTCAATGCCGGTGTCCACGATCCCAATTTTCATCCCTTCGCCTCGGATGCCGGCCTCCCACACCAACGGGGCCTGGATGCGTGGCACCGACACGTCCAGGCAGGTGTGAACGGGAAGGTCGGGCCAGATGTACTCCACCGTCTCGTCGCGGCTGAGGGCTTCGATGTCGGCCGGGCGAACGCGCATGGCTGTGGCGGGGACCAGTTTGTAGCTGTGCGTCACCTGGGCGCTGGCCACCACCCGTTGCGCCGAAAAGACGTGCGGCCTGTGGCGGACGATCACGCCGATGGGCTCGTCCACGGCGACAGCACGCATCTGTGCTTGCAGATCACTCGCGATCTTGGCTGTGGTCATGCTCTCCCCCTTTTTTGCCTGCTGCATCTTGTAAAGCGCCAGTTGGTCTAAAGGCTCTGGCCGGTCTCCCCCCTAAAGGCTCTGGCCGGCCTCCCCCCTAAAGGCTCTGGCCGGTCTCTGACCGGGGCCAGGAGGGGGCGCGGTCTGGAGACCGGCCCCAGCTTGGTCTAAAAGCTCTGGCCGGTCTCCCCCCTAAAGGCTCTGGCCGGTCTCTGACCGGGCCAGGGTGCGCGGTCTGGAGACCGGCCCCAGCGAGGAGACCGGCCCCAGCGGTCTGGTCTAAAGCTCCGGCCGGTCTCCCCCCTAAAGGCTCTGGCCGGTCTCTGACCGGGCCGGGGGGCGCGGTCTGAAGACCGGCCCCAGCGAGGAGACCGGCCCCAGCGGTCAAAGCTCTGGCCGGTCTCTGACCGGGCCAGGGTGCGCGGTCTGGAGACCGGCCCCAGCGAGGAGGCGGTCTGGAGACCGGCCCCAGCGAGGAGACCGACCCCAGCGCTTAATGACATTGACTGCCTACCGTCTACTGCATCGTCTTGACCGGGCGGTCCTCCTCGATCTTGAGGACCCACGTCTCGTCGAGCAACGAGAGGACTGCTGC